>JAIERD010000376.1 GCA_019747155.1 Pseudomonadaceae bacterium | reverse complement strand
GCGCTGCAGGTCTTCCGGAAACGGCTGTACCCGGCGCAAAAACGGCCGGCCGGCGCACAGCGGCCAGAGCACGCAAAACAACAAGCCATAGATATGTTGCGGCGCGACGCTGGCGACCACAGTGGCTTCGGCTAACTCAGTGCCCCACAGCTGCTCCAGCGCCAGCACTTCATTGGCCAATTGCCGCAGGCTTTTGTCGATCAGTTTGGCGGCGCCGCTGGAGCCAGAGGTGCAAAGGGTCAGCCGGCACTGGTCGAGATCCAACATGGCCGGCGCCAGCGCTGCGGCCTCAACACCGGTCAGACTGTCGAGCCACAGGTCGCATTGGTCGGCCAGTTGCTGGCGGGTTTGCGGCAGATCATCGGCCGGCAATAACACGCTGACCCCGGCGCGCCAGGCGCCGAGCAGGGCGATGGCCAGTTCGGCGGCATCGTCCAGGTACAGCGCCAGCCGCTGCACGCCCCGCGCTTGCAGGGCGGCGGCGAAGCTCAGGGCGCGGGCGCGCACTGCGGCCTGATCCAAGGCCGGCGCCAGGCTCACCGGGCGATCGGGATGACCGTCCAGCAACAGCCGCTCGAGATTTATCCAGCTCATTCGAAACGCCTTACACGCTGACGAACCAGCCATTCGCCGGCAAACAGCAGACCGATCAGGCCGTAGGAAATCAGCCCGGTATAGAGTGCCCACCAGCTTACTGGATGGCCGCCCAGCGGTTGCTCGAGGTTTATCCAACTCATCCGAAGCGCCTTACACGTTGCCGCACCAGCCATTCGCCGGCAAACAGCAGACCGATCAAGCCGTAGGAAATCAAGCCGGTATAGAGCGCCCACCAACTCAGCGGTGCCCACAAATTGAGCCCCACCACCACCAGCGCGTTAGCCAGAAAGAAGCCGACCCAGACCTTGGTCACTTGCCGGGTATAACGCACCGCCACGGCCGGCAACTCCGGCTCACGCAGGCGCGCCAGGCGCTCGACCATCGGCGGACCAAATTTCAGGCTCAAACCAAACAGCATCAGCAACATGCCGCTGATCAGCACCGGATACCAACGCAGCAGTGCCGGCTCGCCGGCCACACCGAGCAGTAGGCAAAAACCCAGGGCGCAGACGGCCATCCAGCGATTGCCCGGCTTGCCACTGTTGCTCAGCACCCGGGCCAGCCACAAACCACCGAGCACCGCGGCAAACAGCCGGGGCGACAGGTGCTGCATGCCGTAATACACCGCGAACGGATAGAGCAGCCCAACCAGCACCAGCAGCAGGCTAAATAAACGACTCATGTGGTTGCTCGGCAGGCGAGTGTCGCGTTGACGATCCGCAGCAAGCTAAACAAACGATCCATGCGGCTACTCAGTGGCCGGCGTGTTGACGACCCGCAGCACCGCCTCGACCACGTCACCGACGGTGCGTACGGCCTTGAACTCTTCGGCGGCAATCTTCTTGCCGGTCTGACGCTTGATATGGTCGATCAGGTCGACGGCATCGATGCTGTCGATTTCCAGGTCGTCATACAGATTGGCTTCGAGGCTGATTTGCTCAGGCGCCAGCTCAAACAACTCGATCAGCGCGGCGCGCAGGATGGCGAAAACTTCATCATGGGTTTGCATCTAGGGCTCCTCAGGCGCGCTGTTGCGCGGTAACGAAAGCCGCCAGACTGGCCACATTGGCGAAGTGGCTGCGGGTGTCCTTGGCGTCGGCGTCGATCTTGATACCGAAGCGTTTTTGCAACGCCAGCCCTAGTTCCAGGGCGTCGACCGAGTCCAGGCCCAGGCCTTCACCGAAGAGCGCCAGGTCTGCACCTATATCTTCTGCGGCAATGTCTTCGAGGCCCAGGGAATCGATGATCAGGTGTTTAATTTCCAGCTGTAAATCGCTCATCTTTAGCGAGCTCCTTAATAAAGTGCTGATGCAAATGCTCATTGAGTTTGCGCGAGGCCAGAGGCGCCGGGCCCAACGCACTGAACTGCTGCGGGTCGATATCTTCGCCGACCCGCAGGCGAAAGTGGAACCGGCGCGACGGGATGCTGTACCAAGGCTCGGCCTTGGTCAGGGTGGTCGGCGTCACGCTGATCACCACCGGGGTGACCACCCGCGCACCGCGCAAGGCGATAGCCGCCGCGCCGCGATGAAATTCAGGGTGCTGACCGGGCGTGGTGCGGGTGCCTTCGGGGAACACAATCAGGGTCTGGCCGCTCTGCAGCGCCGCCGCAGCCTCATCGAGCATGTCCAGACTGCCGCTGTTGCTGATGTACTGGGCGGCGCGGATCGGTCCGCGCATGCTGGGATTGTCCCACAGGCTCTGTTTGACCACGCAGTTGGCGTCGCGGATAAAGGCAATCAGCACCACCACATCGATCAATGAGGGGTGATTGGCAATCACCATCTGCCCCGGTCGGCCGAGACGTGCGGCGCCTTCGACCTCATAGGTCAGCACGCCCGTGCGAAACATAAACTTGACGAACCAGCGAAAACTCCAGCTCACCGTGGCCCGCGCGCGCGTACGCCGAATCAGCTCATCACCGGGCAACAACGCCAACAGCGGAAACACCAGCAGCCGCAGCAGCACGCCGCCGATGCCGAACAGGCTGAAACTCAGCGCGGTGGCCAGCAGCCGCCAGGCGTAAGGCGCGCTGCGGCGGCTCAGCCCTTGTTGCGTGACCATGTCCATCGCCGGCTATTCCAATAATGAGTAAAACTGCCTGAGGCGGCGCTTGAGGAGTTGTCGGTTAAGGCCTGCAGCAAGGAAAAACCGTGGGGCCAGGGCGCTCTCGGCCCGCTGTCACTGCCCAGTTGCAGCTGCCAGTCGCGGCCCGGCACCAAGCGCAAGGCCAGGGCGTAGGCGCAAGGCACGTCATAGATGAAGGGCGCATAGAGTTCCGGCTGGGCTTCCTCGGCGACCACCAACAACACCGAGGCTGCGCCCTCCTCCAGCAGGCTCAGCGCCTCCAGCAGGCCGTGCTCGAGCCCATCGCCTTCGCCGGCCAGGGCAGTCATCTCACTAGTATCGCCGCGCAGAATCGACCACTGGCCAATAATGGCGTTGTGCACCGACAAGCTAAATTGCGTTGGCGACAGCGGCTCATCCGTGGCCAGCGCCTGCAGCACCGCCAGGGTGCGCGGGGTTTCGCCATGCCGGGAAACAAACACCAGCGGCATGGGCGGCTGGCCCTCGGCCAATGGCCAGGCGACATGGAACAACATGCGCCCCAAGGCACCCAGACGCCGACGCTGCAGTGCGGGAAGAAAACTCACTGAGGGTAAAGCGCCATCCGGCGAAGCTGCAGGCTGCACCGCCAACCAGGCATTCCAATCGGCCGCACTCTCGAGCCCCGGAGCCCAGGCACGCCATTGATCAATACTGAAATGCATAGGTGGCTAACTCGGTCTTTGCCCCTTGGGGCATCCCTGTCAAATGCGACGAAGCCGCTACGACAAACATGGTTGTCGATGCCGTCATGGCAAAGCGCCGGCATTATCCATGCGTGCAGCAACTCAGGCAAACTTTCGATAGCAATCGCCAGACAACAAAAAACCGGTCATTTGACCGGCTTTTGTCAGGTGCGGTTAAGACTTAGTTGTGCTGATAACCGCTGGTATCGCAACCCAGGCAACGCACAAAGGCTTCACGGCCCGGCTCAACCACCAAAGCCCGACCGGCATCTTTAACGCCGCCGCTGGCGAGGGTAAAGGGCAAACTAATCACGAAGGCGACCGCACCAATAGCTGTTGCGCCAATCAGTAACGGCCGGGCAATCACCAAGTCGCCAATCATGGCATAAGCCTTAGGTACTTCAGTGGTGTACAGCGGATCGCCACTGGCGGTATTGCCGGTGTTCTGCTGAACCTCCTCTGCCTGCGCCGGCAGGGCCAGCAAGCCAGTGGTCAGTGCCAGTAGAGCGGCGGTCGTGCGGAACAGATTCATGGGGCGATCCTTCAGCTATTCGTGTTGGTAAAGCTAACTATAACAGCGCGTTGATAATTGTCAGCGTGAACGCCGTCAATCAGTTGAAATTTTTAAAGCGCTGTTATCGACCGCAGTGACCGCAACCCGAGCCCTTCTGTGCGGGTGGTTTAGCGCTGGCACTTTGGGCAATAAACGCTGGCGCGCTGACCCAGACGGATGTCGTGCAGGGTGCTGCCGCAGCATTTGCAAAACTCGCCTGCGCGGCCGTAGACAAACAACTCCTGCTGAAAATATCCAGGCTGGCCGTCGCCACCGACAAAATCGCGCAAGGTCGTGCCGCCGCGCTCGATGGCGTGGGCGAGAATGCTTTTAATCGCCACCGCCAGCTTCAGGTAGCGTGCCCGCGAGACAGTGCCGGCGGCGCGGCGCGGGTCAATACCCGCAGCGAATAAAGCTTCCGACGCATAGATATTGCCCACCCCAACCACCACCGCGTTATCCATGATAAAGGGTTTGATGGCGATGCTTTTGCCCCGCGACTGCGCAAACAACCGCTCGCCATCAAATGCCTCGCTCAGTGGCTCCGGCCCGAGCTTTTGCAGCAACTGGTGCTGGAGCGGGTCGGCGCTCCAGAGCATCGCACCAAAGCGCCGTGGGTCGTGATAGCGCAGCGCCAAGCCGGACTCCATGACGATATCCACATGCTCATGCTTGGCTACCGGCGTGTCGGCCGGCACCAGTCGCAGGCTGCCCGACATGCCCAAGTGGCTGATCAAGCAGCCGGATTCGGCATACAGCAATAGGTATTTGGCGCGCCGCTCGACGCGCGCAATCAACTGCCCAGACAAGCGCACGTCCAGATCTTCTGGGATCGGCCAACGCAAACGCCGCTCGCGCACTATCACCTGAGTGACGCGCAGGCCCTCGACATAAGGCGCAATGCCACGGCGGGTGGTTTCAACTTCGGGGAGTTCAGGCATACAACCGAAAAGCCTCAGACTGCAGGGTGATGGATAGCGCGACGCGCACCCATCCTACGACCTGACTGCGAACGGCAACAGCCGCGAGTCAGCGAATATCGAGGTCACGAATGGTGTCTTTGAGGGTATCAAATTCGTATTCGGTAAAGCCGACATATTCCAGGATGGTGGTCTGAATGCACGCCCACTCGTGATCTTCATCTTGTTGACCAAGGGTGCGATAACAACCGCAAATGTGTTCGGCCATCTTCAAAATAGCCAATAGGGTCTTCTGCTTGCTGTCGCGACTGGTGTCCTCACTGAACACCCCTTGCACATTATGATGCTGGGCAATCGCATCACAGATATGCCGCGGCAGATTCCAAGATTTGGCGACGTAATAGCCAACCACTGCATGATTGGTATCGAGCTGATTATTTTCGCTATCAACCAAGCGCACATCCGCCGAAGAGTTGGCGTAAGCCTGCTCCAGCACCGCCATATAGTCGGGGAAGCGCTTGAGCATCAGCGGAATCCCGCAGTTATGAAACAACCCCAGCGCATAGGCCTCATCCGACGGCTGGTAGCCAATCCGCTTGGCCAGCGTCAGGCAGGTCATGGCCACATCCTGGGCACTGTCCCAGAAGCGATTGAGGGTGACGATGGTTTCGTCGCTCATCTCGCCCTTAATTGACTGGGCGTTGATCAGATTGATCACGGTATTACAGCCGAGCAAATTAACTGCCTGTTTGATCGAAACAATCCGGTTGGTCAGGCCAAAATACGGCGAGTTGACGATTTTCAGCAACGCGCCCGACAGCCCAGGGTCATGGCTAATCAGCCGAGCAATGGCGCCTAGATCGGGCTCCGGCATGTACTGCTCCATCTGCAGATCGACCATGATCTGCGGTTGCGGCGGCACACTAATGCCCAGCAAAGCCTGTTGAATCTGTTCGGTACTGAGTTCGACGGCCATGGGCGTTAGATCTTCATCAAGTGATGGCTAAGTGTAGCCATAGTTGCGCCTGTTTTGCTTGCGCAACTGCGCGCCACGGCAAGACTGACCCTGCGCTATAATCGCGCTTTTTACCCCCCGAGAAAGCCTCCCATGTCTCTGCCCCGCCTGCGCCTCAAAGCCAATGCCGATCGCCGCCTGCGCGCCGGCCACCTGTGGGTGTTCAGCAACGAGGTCGATGTTGCTGCCACACCACTGAATACCTTCGCCAGTGGCGATCAGGCGATTCTTGAAGCCGCCGGCGGCAAACCGCTGGGGGTCGTTGCCGTTAGTCCGAATAATTTAATTTGCGCCCGCTTGCTGTCGCGCGACGCAACCCATGTGCTGGACAAGTCCTTGCTGGTGCACCGCATCAATGTCGCCCTATCGCTGCGCGAGCGCTTGTTCGACAAGCCCTTCTACCGCTTGGTATTTGGCGATTCCGACCTGCTGCCAGGCTTGGTGGTCGACCGTTTCGGCGACATTTTGGTGGTGCAACTGGCTTCGGCAACCATGGAGAAGCACAAGGACGACGTGGTCGCGGCCCTGGTGCAAGTCTGCAAGCCGAGCGGCATCCTGTTCAAAAACGACTCCGCCGCCCGCGACGCCGAAGGCCTGAGCAGCTACGTGGAAACTGCCTTTGGCCTGGTGCCGGAGTGGGTCGCTCTGGAAGAAAACGGCGTCAAGTTCGAAGCACCGGTAATTGCCGGGCAAAAAACCGGCTGGTTCTACGACCACCGGATGAACCGTGCGCGCATCGCACCTTACGTCAAAGGCAAGCGGGTACTCGACCTGTTCAGCTACATCGGCGGCTGGGGCGTGCAAGCGGCGGCCTTTGGCGCCAGCGACGTGATGTGCGTGGACGCTTCGGCCTTCGCCCTTGATGGTGTTGAACGCAACGCCGGCCTGAATGGCCTGAACGAGAAAGTCGCCTGCCTAGAAGGCGACGTGTTCGAGGCGCTTAAGCAGCTGAAAGCCGCCGAAGAGCGCTTCGACGTGGTAATCGTCGATCCGCCGGCTTTTATCAAACGCAAAAAAGACCTGAAAAACGGCGAAGCCGCCTATCGTCGCCTGAACGAGCAAGCCATGCGCCTGCTCAACAAGGACGGCATTCTGGTCAGCGCCAGTTGCTCCATGCACCTACCGGAAGACGATCTGCAGAACATCCTGCTGACCAGCGCCCGCCACCTGGACCGCAACATGCAGCTGCTCGAACGTGGCAGCCAAGGCCCGGATCACCCGGTACACCCGGCTATCCCTGAGACGCGCTATATCAAGAGTTTGACCTGCCGTTTATTGCCTAATAGTTGATGGCCCTTTGGTGGGAAAGGCTGCGCCGTTTCCCACCCTACATCCAACCATCACCGATCTGCCGCCCCATGCGGCAGATCGGTTATTCTGACCTTTTCGTGACCGCTTCCCGAGAACGCCGCCATGCCTGACTATCGCTCGAAAACCTCCACCCACGGCCGCAACATGGCCGGTGCCCGTGCGCTGTGGCGCGCCACCGGGATGAAGGACGAAGATTTCAAGAAACAGATCATCGCCATCGCCAACTCCTTCACCCAGTTCGTGCCCGGCCACGTGCACTTGAAGGACATGGGCCAGCTGGTCGCCCGCGAGATCGAGCGCGCCGGCGGCGTGGCCAAAGAATTCAACACCATCGCCGTCGATGACGGCATCGCCATGGGCCACGACGGCATGCTCTATT
>JAIERD010000045.1 GCA_019747155.1 Pseudomonadaceae bacterium | reverse complement strand
GTGCGGAGTGAAGCAATTCGTTTGGAGTAACAGCAAGGACACTGCAATGACATGGTTTGAGCTCCGGTGTGGGGATGTCATTGCGGTGATGTGTGGCTAAGATTTTTTTGAATCGAATCGTGATGAGCGTCTATGACAGTCGAGCTGTTGCAATTGGTTGTAGAGCGGACACTTAGATAACTTCGCCATGCCAAAAATTCGTGCTCAATCAGGACGTCCAAGGTAAATAGCGCGCATGAGCAGCTGCTCGAGTCCTTAGCTCAGAAGATACAGGAATACGCCTTGCGCATTGGTATTATGCCGCTTAGCATCGCCCAGCATTGGCAGCGAGTTAGCCTGCATCGATGCGGCCAGGGTATTAATGTCCTAAATAATGGAACACATCTTGCGCTTGGAAGTGCAAGAGGAAAGGAGAGTGTCGTGACCGAGCAATTTGATAACGCGGTATTTGGGCAAGCCCTAGCCTTGACGGAGACTTGGAACTTTAATCTGGCCATTGATAAGCTCTTGGAGATCAAAAGTGGGGAGTGGACCCGTGCCCGTGCGGAAAAGGCCGTACAGAACTACAAGCGTTACATGGCGGTGACCAAGGCACTGGGCGGGTTACAAATGGTGCCTAACGGGGACGTCGACGAAATCTGGCATATGCACATTCTTGATACGCGCGCCTACATGGCTGATTGCAACACACTATTTGGTGAATACCTGCACCACTACCCCTATTTTGGCATGCTTGGCGAAGAGAACCTGCAGCAATGGCTGCAGGTGCAGAAAGTATCCACAAACCTATGGGCGCAACTATTTGGCGAATCGCTTTACGGTGCCGATAACGCCCCGCAAAAATGTCCGCAAGTTTGTCCCTGCAATATTGACGATTTGACGATCACCTCGTCCGGACTGTCTGATGTTCTGAAAATCGCCTGATTCATGTCAGCGAGCGACTATCCGGTCAGCCATAGCGTGGTTCGTTGGCCTGGCGAGAAAAAAACACAGAACAGCGTGTTGCAGTTTGACCCGTGTGCGCTCGCTGAAAAAGGCTTCCAAGTGATACGCCGATACGGGACTGATATTTTTCAGCTTGAGCGTGACTTGGACCGGGTTTCGTGCGGCCAGTTGTATTATTCCAACCGGGTGGGTGTGCTTTGCCATCAGTACAGCGTACTTCCGGAAAGTGCCAATTTTTCTGAGCAGATGCTTTGTGGTGGGTTCCACACGGATTTTATGTTCCAGCCGCACCCTCCGGCCTACATTGCGTTGTTATGTCTCCAGCCGGATCCCAAGCATCCTTTCTATGGCCGCAATCAGGTGGTCCATGTGCAGCCATTCCTGGAGCGTATGCAGCAGGCATTTGGAGTGAGCGAGCAGGACCTGAGGGATCACAGACTGGTGTATGACCTTGCCGAGCGCGGCCGCTTCGAGCAACCGATCCTTGATGATTTAGACGGAAAACTCATTTTCCGCTTCCATGAACGGTTATTGGGAAAAGGGCAGATGCAGGGGGGGGCTGAAACCGACATGTCGATGGCGGCCATGCTGCATGCCGTAATGATGGATGTCACGGCCGATATCTGCTTGGATCGCGGCGATCTGCTGATTCTGTCAAACCACCATGCTTTGCACCGCCGCGGAGAGTGCAGTATCGAGTTCGACGGTGTGGCCGGTAAATGGCGCGCACGAGAAATGGCTACTATCAGGTTTAATTTATGAGGTATAGCTTCAACACTCGATATGGCATTGAGGCGCAGGAAATTAAGGGCCACGGCAGCGTGTTTTTTATTAGGAAAGAGCATCGGGACGACATTGTTATCCTCGATGAACGCTCCCTTGCACTGATAGAAAGAGTAAAGGTAAAGGGGGCGATTGATGAGGGTGATGAAGATACATCTACCTTCGCGAGGCTGGCCGGCGAGCAAATACTGATTCCCCTCACACCCTCCGGCTCCTTAAAAAGCCAGCCTTACATTGAGAGCCTGAGCTTCTGGTTGCAGGTAACGGATACCTGCAATCTAGCCTGTAATTATTGCTATATTCCCTCGTTGAACAGCAAGCAACTTTTTCGCCCCGATTTGTTTGAAATGCTTGCGCGTAAACTTCTTGTGGTAAACGGGCTGCGTACTGTGAGCATCAAACTTGCAGGTGGTGAACCCTTGTTGGCGTTCAACAAGTGGCACGCGAGCATTGTCCAGCTCAAGCAACTGCTGGCGGATAAGGGTGTCGAGTTGCAGTTGCGCCTGATCACCAACCTTACAACGCTGACAGGCGCGATGATCGAGTTTATCGGGAAGCATGACATCGCAGTCTCAGTTTCTCTGGATGGTCTCGCGGCCTACCATGACAAGAACAGAATCTACACGGGCACTCAAAAGGGCACGTTTGTAGTGGTCGATAAAAACATAAAGCGATTGCAAGACGCGGGTATCAGTCCAAGTGTGATGGTCACGGTGACGTCAGAAAATCACAAGGGCGTCCCGGATCTGGTGGACTACCTGGTGCAAAACGACATCACCTTTCGTCTTGCCGATGCTAAAGGCGGTTACATCGATCCCTCTGAGTTTCTTTCTGCCATGGAGAAAGTTTCTGATGTGCTGCGCGCTGGTGTCGATAGCGGCTTTCCGGTGAGCAGGCGTGTTGTCGTGTCCGACTTGCGGACCCATTACCCCAGCGCAACCCCCTGTTCAATGGGTAAGAACGCAGCAGCCATTTACCTAGACGGCTCGGTATATTTTTGTCATAGCGAGTTCGGGAAGGGTAAGCCGCTGGGTCATCTGGAAGAGGATGGGAGTCTTCTGGAAATTATTCAAAAAGGCAGGGAAAAACACTTTGGCTTGAGCGATGACTGCCAGCAATGCGAGTACCGGCTGATTTGTGCGGGTGGCTGCCCTCTCTATCGTGTAGAGGGAAAAAGCCCCATGTGTCAATCCTATAAGAAGATCATCAGGCAAGTATTCGATTTGTATGAGCGCGAACAAGACCTCCTTTGAAATCACCGGGATTACCGAAAACAATCTGAAGAACATCGACTTCTGCGCCGCAGCCGCGGAAGTTATCGTGATCACGGGTGTTAGTGGGTCTGGAAAATCCACCTTGGTCAATCGAGTCATAGCCGCTGAAGCCCTGCGACAGAGCAAGCTGCGCCGCAAGAGTGATGACATCTTAGACTACTGTGTTCGTCCTAACTTTCAGACGGCTACGCGCTTGCCTGAACCTGTCATGATTTCCCAGCGCGCTATCATGCCTTCGACGTCTTCGACGTTCGGTACTCGAACCGGGCTCAATGATTTGTTGGTCAGGCTATTCGTTCGCCGAGGTGAAATTCATTACCGTGGCGAAAGGATTTCTAAGCCGGATCTTGCGACTATCCAGCAGTTCCGCCTGCTCTATCACCCACAGGCTCGTGTACTGGGCTGCATTGCCCGCTACGAAGACATCGGACGTAGCCAGCTGGACCTTCTACGTAGTGCTGGACTCCAGCAGGTCTACCTTCGAGCGGAAGGCAAGCGCGCGCTTAGACCGCTTACTCTGGGTAAGCTGAAGACTTCACAACTCTCTCGCTGTGAAATTTTCATCGATTTGGACGGTGACGATGCTCCGGCCCTGTTGAAAACAAGCCGGGCGATTCCGGTGTTGATCGATGATTCCCTCGAGATAGATTTCCACGAACACGGCGTGGGGCTAGAAGACGGTACGGTCTTCAGGCTGCCGTCCAGCCTTTTGTTTTCGCGTTCAACGATGTCGTCACGTTCGGGATGCTGTCGGGTGTGTGGCGGCGCTGGAACTGTGACCCACTACGATGTTGAACGAGCTATTGACGGACAGGTCCCGCTGAAAAATGGTTTTCTGACCGTGCCGCTGTCGCCATCGGGGCGTTATAAGGGTTTCAAGTTCCTACCGTCCGGCCTAGCGGCTTTGCTGAAAAAGGAAGGGCTCGATGTTAATAAGCCATATTGTGCCCTCAGCACTGAGCACAAGTCCGCGATTCTGAGTATTTTAAAGGACAAGCTGGCCCGTAACAGCAGCGATGCCGCTGCCCAGCAGTTTATCTCTGTCGAGCCATGCAATACCTGCGAGGGGAGTGGCCTGGACTGGCAGGCTCGAGCAGTAACCCTCAATGGCAAATCTATAGATTTTTTTCTCGGGCTGACACCATCCCAATTGCTTGCCGAGTTGCAGGGTTTGGCTGCCGACGGGGATGAGGTCGCGCGCAAAATGCGGGTCGTGCTGGAGTACTTATCGGCGTTGTCCATTGATCACATTGATCTGAATCGCCCCTCACTAAGTTTGAGTTCAGGCGAACTGCAGAGGATGAAGCTGCTGCCTGCGCTCATTAATCGGTATTCAGGACGGCTCATAATTCTCGACGAGCCGTCCTCGAACCTGCAGTACCGTGACAATCTAAAAATACTACGTCTGATCCTTGAGTTAAGAGCTCGTAATAATTCTATTATCATTGTGGATCATAACCCGATGTATCAGGTGATCGCTGATCGGGCTATAAAGATTGGTCCTGGTCCGGGAGACCGTGGCGGTTTTTACTGCGTAGTTGACAGCGATGTTCAGTCATTTGCCGGTTTTGGCGATCTGCGCACAGCTGGTGAACCAAAAGTTAATTTTAGGTATACAACACTGCAGTTGCCCCGCCTGCGAACTTTGCATTTGGAACAGGTGCGCATTCCCCGCGGTGCCTTTACCGCCATTATCGGCTCTAGTGGTGCGGGCAAATCCACGTTATGTCGCGAGCTGATCTACCCGGCACTTATAAAAAGCGGAGAAAAGGTCATCCTGTTGGACAGCACGCCACCGCGTGGTGCGTCCAATTCCATTGTGGCTACCTACCTTAACGTGTTCGATAAAGTACGGAGATATTATGCTCGCTGCGAGGGCGGCAAGTTAGTCGATAGCGATTTCAGCTTCAATTCGACGGGAGCGTGTGAACACTGCCACGGTGCCGGTAATGTTGACGGGCAGGTCTGCAGTGTGTGTTTTGGTAGTCGTTTCAGATCCGAGGTGGCGCTCTTCAGTGTCGGGGGGCATACCCTTACCGAGCTATTAGCCGCCGATCTCGACCAGATTCCTTTGGAGGGCGGACTAGCCTTTCTCGCCGACGCTGTAGATATCCTAAAACGGCTTTCCCTTTCTCATCTTAGCTTGGGGCGAGAGACAGGCAGTCTGAGCGGTGGCGAACTGCAGCGCCTCAAAGTCGCCAGATTCCTAATGGCGCATCGAGACGATCTCAACGCCAGCGACTATTTTGTGATCCTGGACGAGCCTTGTCGCGGTCTTGATCCGCAGGCTGTGAAGAACCTATTCTATGCGCTGAAGGAATTTCTATCCGATGCGGCTGTATTGATAATTGAACACAACCCCAATTTCATTTACATGTGCCAGTACATAATTGACATGGGTGAAGGCACAGGCATCAAAGACGACGCCACTGTGGTGCAGGGGTGGGTAGGGGAAAAAGTGTTCCCCAGCCTCAATCATGCACAGGTATTGAGTGAGTCCGACGTACCTAGCCATCTGCGGATAACTTGTGACGAAACTGATTTGCGGATCGAAGATGACGAGATGCCCAGGGAGTTAAACGCAAAACGTTACGGGCTGATTCCCTCGCTCCTTCTCAGGCAGGACAACTTTGCCCTTGAAGCCAAATTTCGCGAATCTTTCAGTCCTTTGATCCCGGACGAGAACGTGTTCCTGTACAGAAGTAGGGACGAGTTGGAGCGTGCGCTGCAGGGTGAGCGTCGGTTTTTCTTCAATCCGTTCATCGCGCTGTTGGAGCGTTTCCCCCGCGTTCCGGCATCCCTACAGCACGAAATTCTCAACAAAATCGATACGAGCGCTATTGCCTGTGATACCGATCCTTGGGCCTTCATGGTGGGCGCGGAATCGTTGCAGTCCGCCTATCTGAATGGGGCTGGAGTAGTTATCGTTCCTGGGCAGGGTGGAGCGTTCACCTATCACACAGTCCGCTTGGTGAGTCTGCGAGAGCGTATGGTAGACCGGGCTTTTCCTCACGAGTTCGCTTTTAACTTATATAGAAATGCCTGCCATTACTGTAACGGTTACGGGCATATTCAGAGCTATCCGCTGCGGGAGTGGATCAGCAGGTCGCACTCTGTACTCGATGCAGGGTTTATGGTCTATCCCGTGCACAAGGTCGTCCCCAAGGCAACGATCAAGCGCTTTGCCAAGGAAGGGTTATTTGATTTTTCACAAACCGTTGAAACGCTCTCCGACCAAGAGCTGAACATCCTGCTTTATGGCTTCAAGGCTTACAGATTCAGAAAGTCAGGCTCCAGCGATGATTCGGAGGCTGCGTTCTTCGAGTGGCGCGGTGTCAATTCCTATCTGTATCGAAATGCCGCAAAACTGAGTCCTAGCAAAGACATCAACGACTCTATAAGGTGGATAACCTGCCCTTTCTGCATGCAAGGTTTTTCCGAAAAAGTCAGGTTTTACGCGCGAAAAGGCCGTCTAATTACGGACTTCGTGGGGGACAAGCGGCCCTGATCGGTCCCGTCCAAGACTGCATAGGTGGGACCTGCCTTCGGGGTGAAAAGGTCAGTATTTTGCGTCGGGCTTGGGCGTATCCCACTTGAGCGCCCTAGAACTGTAGGTCGCGATTGTTTCTATAAGGGCGCCAATTTTGCTTGGCGCAATAGGTCGGAGTTACCCTGTTGCGGGCTATGACTGAATATTGGTCGATCACCTCATCGATACAACATTTAATCCTCGAGTTGCGTGAAGCGCTGAAACGGACAGACTACCGGTAGCAGCTTGCTGGATGTGTTCGCTCCACCAGATCATCATGGGTCTCCTGCGCTCTATGTAGTCCGCACGGTTGTAAGCGCTGCGTACTTCATCTTTATCTACATGAGCCAGTGCGACTTCGATCAGCTCAGGTTCCCAGCCCTGTTCATTTAGGATGGTGCTGGCCATAGATCGCATACCGTGGCTGACCAAGCGACCTTCAAAACCCATGCGCTTAAGGGCCATGTTGGCCGTCTGGCTGTTGCAGTGGGTCCTCGGGTCTCGGTCGGCTGGGAAAACGTACTCACGGTGGCCACTGTAGGGCTTGATCGTTTCTAGCAGAGCCAGTGCATGGTCGGTGAGCGGTATGGCGTGAGGGCGTCGTTTTTTCATGCGCTCGGCTGGAATCGTCCAAATCTTTTTAACGAAATCGATGTCAGCCCAGCGCGTGGTTGCAGCCTCTGCTGGTCTAGTCATGGTGTTGAGTTGCCATTCGATCAAGCAGCGAGTGGTTCTTTTAATGCTGGCATTGGCGATGGCGACCATAAGCTCGGGCAGTTCGTCTGGATGCAGGGCAGCCATGTTCTGCTTTTTCGGTTTTTTGAAGACTGCACGGATACCGCTGAGTGGGTTGGCAAAGATCAGTCCTGAGTTGACTCCGTAGGTTAGGATCTCGTTGAGTCGTTGGGTTAACCGCTTCACAGTTTCCAGACTGCCTTTGGTTTCCAAGGGGCGCAGTAGTTC
>JAIERD010000064.1 GCA_019747155.1 Pseudomonadaceae bacterium | reverse complement strand
TGCCGCGATTAACCTGGGCTTCACCGATGCGGCGCAGTTGGAAACCGCTCGCAGCCTGATTCAAAAGAGCTTTAGCGATTTTGCCCTGACCGCCACCGAGCGTAATGGTTTGCAGGTGCTGACCTTGGCGCTGACGCCGGCCAAGATCACCGAAATTCGCGAATACTCGATCAAGCAAAACTTGACCACGGTGCGTAACCGGGTCAACGAATTGGGTGTGGCTGAGCCCTTGGTGCAGCGTCAAGGCGCTAACCGCATTGTGGTTGAGCTGCCAGGCGTGCAGGACACCGCCGAAGCCAAGCGGATTCTCGGCAAGACCGCGAACCTGGAGTTCCGTCTGGCCGCCGAAGCCGATGCGGGCAAGGCCACCACCGAGTCCTTTGAGTTCCGCGAGCCGGGCCGGCGTCCGGTGCCATTGGAGCGCGGGTTGATCATTACTGGTGATCAGGTCACCGATGCCCAGGCCAGTTTCGATGAGAACGGTCGCCAGCAGGTGAACATTCGCCTTGATGGTCACGGTGGTGACCTGATGAGCCGCGCTACCCGCAATAACGTCGGGCGCAGCATGGCGGTGATCTTCATCGAGCAAAAGCCGCTGACCAAATACGTTAAGCAGTTGGTCGACGGCGTCGAAAAAGAAGTGCCGGTACAGACCTTTAAAGAAGAGAAAAAGATCATCAGTCTGGCGACTATTCAGTCGCCACTCGGTAGTCAATTTCGCATCACCGGTCTAGACGGTCAGGGCGAGTCCTCGGAGCTGGCGTTGCTGCTGCGCGCCGGTGGCTTGGCCGCGCCTATGTACTTCGCGGAAGAACGCACCGTGGGTCCAAGCCTGGGTGCCGATAACATCGTCAAAGGCATCGATGCTTCGCTGTGGGGCATGCTGTTCGTGTCGATCTTCATCATCGCCATCTATCGCTTCTTCGGCGTGCTGGCCACCGTGGCGCTGGGCCTGAACATGGTCATGCTGTTGGCGCTGATGTCCTGGCTGGGCGCGACCCTGACGTTGCCAGGCATCGCCGGTATCGTGTTGACCATGGGTATGGCGGTGGACGCCAACGTGCTGATCTTCTCGCGGATCCGCGAGGAGCTGGCCGCCGGCATGAGCGTACAGCGCGCCATTCAGGAGGGTTTCGACCGGGCCTTTACCGCCATCATCGACTCCAACCTGACCACTTTGCTGGTTGGCGGCATCTTGTTCGCCATGGGCACCGGCCCGGTGAAAGGCTTCGCGGTGACCATGTCACTGGGTATCTTCACCTCGATGTTCACCGCGATAGTGGTGACCCGCGGCATGGTTAATCTGATTTTCGGCGGCCGTGACTACAAGAAATTGTGGATTTAAGGGGTAATCATGCTACGTACGATTAATTTTATGGGCGTGCGCAATCTTGCGTTCGCCATGACCATGTTGCTGACCGTGTTGGCGCTGGGCAGTTGGTACTACAAGGGCTTGAACTGGGGGCTGGATTTCACTGGCGGTACCCTGATCGAGCTGACCTACGAGAAGCCTGCCGATCTTGGTCAGGTGCGTACCCAGCTTGAAAAAGCCGGCTACAAAGATGCCGTGGTGCAAAGCTTTGGCGCCAGCACCGATGTGCTGGTCCGCATGCCAGGCGATGACCCACAACTGGGTAATCGCATTGCAGCGGCACTGCTGGTGGCTGATGCAAGCAATCCGGCGCAGGTTAAGCGTGCCGAGTTTGTGGGCCCGCAAGTCGGTGAAGAGCTGCGCGATCAGGGCGGCATCGGCATGTTGTTGGCCCTGGGCGGCGTGATGCTGTATCTGGCCTTTCGCTTTCAGTGGAAGTTCGCTGTCGGTGCCATCGCCTCCTTGGTGCACGACGTGATTGTGACCATGGGTTTCCTCTCGCTGTTTCAGATCACCTTCGACCTGACGGTGCTGGCGGCGGTGTTGGCGATGATCGGTTACTCGCTCAATGACACCATCGTGGTGTTTGACCGGGTGCGCGAGAATTTCCGAGTGCTGCGCAAGGCGAGTCTGATCGAGAACATCAATATCTCGACCACCCAAACCTTGCTGCGTACCGTGGCGACGTCGGTGTCGACCCTGTTGGCAATCTTCGCCTTGCTGATGTTTGGCGGCGACAGCCTGCATGGTTTCTCCATCGCTTTGTTTGTTGGGGTAATGGCCGGTACTTACTCGTCGATCTATATCGCTAACGTGACGTTGATCTGGCTTAGCCTGGGCGCCGAAGACCTGATGCCACCGGCAGTGGTTGAAGACGCCGACGAGCGTCCTTGACACAGTGTGATGCTGCTCGCGAATTGCACTAAATGAGGCCGTCGGCGCTGAACTCGGCGCCGGCGGCTCAGTCCAATTCTACAAGTGGGGGCGTTGATGCCTCTTTACGTGAACGGCAGGAGTTTCAAGTGAACAAATCAATGTTGGTTGGTGCGGTGCTGGGTGCGGTTGGTGTCACTGCCGGCGGTGCGGTGGCAACTTACAGTGTGCTCAACAGTGGCCCTGAGTATGCGCAAGTGTTGGCGGTTCAGCCGGTTACTGAAACCATTAAAACGCCTCGGCAGGTCTGCAAAGAGGTCACGCTGACCAAACGCCGGCCAGTAAAAGATGAACACAAGATTGCTGGCACCCTGCTCGGTGCAGTCGCCGGTGGTTTGCTCGGTAACCAGGTTGGTGGCGGTAACGGCAAAAAAATTGCCACCGTCGCCGGTGCGGCCGCCGGTGGTTATGCCGGCAATACCGTGCAGGGCAATATGCAGGAAGGCGACACCTACACCACCACCGAAACCCGTTGCAGCAACGTGACCGACAGCAGCGAGAAAGTGGTGGGTTACGATGTGAAGTATCAGCTCAACGGCTTGGTGAATCAGGTGCGCATGGACCGTGATCCGGGCGCGCAGATTCCGGTCAACAAAGACGGTCAGCTGGTGCTTGGCCAAGCGCCGGCGCAGTAAGTCAGTAGCTAAACAAAAAACGCCCTCTCGGGCGTTTTTTTATGGGGGAGATTTATGTTTAGCGCGGCGCCGCCGCTTAAAACACCTGCAATACCTCAAACTGCTGCAGTTGGTTGGCAATTTTTAGCTCGAACTCATCTCCCGGCGCTTGCCCAAGCAGGCGTTGGCCGATCGGGGAGTGCGGGGTGATCAGCATGATATCCCGCTCGCCAACGCTGATTTTCAACCCGGCAGCATCCGGTGCCAGCAGCAGCCAGCGCTGCTGGTCAGCGGCGTCGGCCAACAACACCAAGGCCCCCAACTGAATACCGCGCTGCGGATCAAAGTCGCTGATCGGCAACTGCTGCAAGGCCAGCAGCGCTTGCTGGATTTCCGCCAGCCGCCGCGCCTGCCCAGCGGCAAGGTAGGAGGCCTCAAGCCCTAAGGTGTCGTATTTGTTCTCGGCAATGTTGGCTTTGTCGGTGGCGGCTTCATAGGCCGTTTGTGCGGCGCGCTGGGCGATCTGCAAATCGCTGCCGAGCTGTTCGAGAATGCGTTGCTGAAGCAGGGCTTTATTCATGGTGATAGCAGGCGAGGGTGGTTGCGCAGGATAACGCATCTGCCGGGCTGCGCGGCTTTGGTGCGCTGTTGGGTGACCTGTCAGCGATAAATCAGTCAGTGATGTACCCCAGATTGGCCGGCCTCAGCATGGCTAAATGGCTGGTTAAAGCGTGCATGTGCGGCGGCTTTTAGGCATCCAGGTGGGCGCCCTGTCTGGGCCGGCCTGCGCGGGGCTTTTAGCAGTGAAAAAACTTCGCCAATGCGCTGAAAAGACGCACTTGCGGGGTTGACGTCGCAGAGTTGTGCACAATTGCGAGGCGCTCTGCTGGGCTGTGACGCAAAGTCGCTGAAATCCCGGTTGTTTTCTAATTGACTTTTTAAGTGGTTGATTTATATAGATTTTTTTTGATGGTTAAAAAGTGATCAGATTGACTCAAGGGCCCGCCAGCACGGCTTTTTAGCAACTTCTGCAGAACTTACCCACTGAGTTATCCACAGAATCTGTGGATTGTCCTGAGCGCCCGCTCTAGGTTGCCCTCGGTTTTTTTTGCAAGGGTTTTTATCGGTTGAAAGCGTGTTTTTTCAGCATGATTTCCACTCAAAAAGCACCGCCTAACTGCAACTCGTGCTACCGACCGGCTGGGTATACTGACCGTCGCTTTTACTGGAGTCGGCGCATGCCTATCGATTTACCCAATCTGCTGCTTGGTTTGGCGCTGGCCGCGCTGCCCCTGCTATTTTTGCTCTGGCAGTTGCAACAGCGTGGGCAACTCTTGCGCCAAGAACGTCTGCTGCTGGACGAGCGCTTGAACACGGCCCTGTTGGCGCAGGATGGTTTGAGCGCGCAGCTCGATGACAGCCGTGCCGAGACCCTGCAACTGCGCGCCAGTCAGGCGCAGTTGCAGGCTGAACTGGCGGTGGCCCGACGGGAAAGCGAGTTACTGTTGCTGGAGAGCGGCAGCGCCCGTGACGCGGCCCAGCAATGGACCCACAGCAGCGCGCAGAAAGACGCCGAACTGCGCCGCCTGGATGCCGAGCGAGCAGGCCTGGCCGCCGAGTTGCGTGAACAACAAGACAGCCACCAGCAACGCCTGGCCGATTTACAGGGCTCGCGCGATGAACTGCGGGCGCAATTTGCCGAGTTGGCCGGGAAGATCTTCGATGAGCGCGAGCAGCGCTTCGCGCAAAGTAGCCAGGAGCGCCTCGGGCAATTGCTCGACCCGCTGAAAGAGCGCATTCAGTCGTTTGAGAAGCGCGTCGAGGAGAGTTATCAGCTGGAAGCCCGCGAGCGTTTCTCCCTGAGTAAAGAGTTGCAGCGCTTGCAGCAGCTCAACCAGCGCCTGGGCGATGAGGCCACCAACCTGACCCGCGCCCTCAAGGGCCAGAAAATCCAGGGCAACTGGGGTGAACTGGTGCTCGAACAGGTGCTCGAACACGCAGGATTAACCAAGGGCCGCGAGTACCTGACCCAAGTCAGCCTGACCAGCGCCGACGGCCAGCGCTTTCAGCCGGATGTGATCATCCAGTTGCCCGGCGACAAACAAGTGGTGATCGATGCCAAGGTCAGCCTGACCGCCTATCAGGCGATGATCGTCAGCGAAGACGAGGCCGGCCGCACTCAGGCCCTCAAGCAGCATGTGCTGTCGCTGCGCAGCCACCTCAAGGGCCTGTCGCTCAAGGATTACCAGCGGCTGGAAGGCTTGCACAGCCTGGATTTCGTCTTGCTGTTTGTGCCGATTGAGGCGGCCTTTGCCGCAGCGCTACAGGCCGATCCGGGTTTGTTTCAGGAGGCCTATGCCCAGCACATCGTCATCGTCAGCCCGACCACTTTGCTGGCCACTCTGCGAGTGATCGACAGCCTGTGGCGGCAGGAGCGGCAAAGCCTGAATGCGCGGGAAATCGCCGAGCGGGCCGGCGCCCTGTACGACAAGTTTGTCGCCTTTGTCGTCGATTTAGATGAACTGGGCACTCGCGTGCAGCAACTGGATAAAGCTTACGCCGCCGCCCGCAATAAGTTGGTGGACGGTCGTGGCAATCTGGTCGTGCGGGTGGAGAACCTCAAACAACTGGGCGCCCGCGCCAGCAAGAGCTTGCCGGCAGAGTTGCTGGAGCGGGCCGGTGGCGCAGCTTTGCTGGATGAGTTGGACGATTAAGTTGGCGCCCTTGGCCGGCTTAATCCGTTACGTGCGGGGTGCAACACGTAGGGTGGGCTTTAGCCCACCGAAGTTTTTATCCAGCGCTGGTGGGCTAAAGCCCACCCAACAAAGCAAGGCCTGCAACACCTAATTGGTCCATATCCTTCAAATTAACCAAAGGGTAGCCAGCCCCGCCAACAGTCCGGCCGCCATAATCGGCAGGGTGCGCAGGGCCAGCTGGCGGCCGCTGATCAGCAGGATTAGCAGGCCTTTGACCAGGCTGTTGCTAAAGGCGGCCAGATAAATCCCTTGCACCGCCACCTGGTTGTTGAGCGCGCCCTGGGCGTTGCGCGCCAGCGACAGGGTGATGGCGTCGACGTCAGTCAGGCCGGAAAGCAGCGCGACCAGGTAGATGCCGACATCGCCCAACCAGTGCTGGGCGGCCTCGACCATAAAGGCAATCAGCACCAGTAAGGCGGCGAAGCGCAGGGCCGGGCCCAACTCGAAGGGGTTTTTCAGCAGCGGTTCGGCACTGCCCTCGGGGTCGCTGCCGGCACTCTGAAAATAAAACAGTGCGCCAGCGGCGTAGATCAAGGCGCTCACCGTCAGTGGCCAGATCAGTTGGCCGAGCAACGCCGGGTTGACCAGTCCCACCTCCAGCAGCACCCGCGGGAACATCAATGCCGAGGTAGCCAGTAACCCACAGGCCAACATGGCCGGCAGTTTGCCGCCTTGGTGCAGGCGCGCCAGGGTGATGGTCATGGCGGTGGAGGAGACCATGCCGCCGAGCAGAGCCGTCACCAGCAGGCCTTTGCGTTGGCCGATCAGGCGGATGGCCACATAGGCGGCAAAACCGATGGCGGCGATCAGCACCACCATCCACCAGGTGGCATAAGGATTGAACGCCTGCCACGGGCCATAGCCCTGGTTGGGCAGCACCGGCAGCAACACCAGGGAGATAAACAGCAACTGCAGCGCCCCGGAAACCTCCGCCGCCGAGAGTTTGCGCAAGGCGCTGTGCAGCGGTTGCTTGAGGCTCAGCAACATGGCAATCACCACGGCGCAGGCGGCGGCCAGAATGCGTTGCTCGCTAAGGGCCAGGCTACCGAGCAGAAAAGTCAGCAGCAAGGCGATGGGACTGGTCAGGCCCAGATCGCCGGTGTTGCGTTGCTCGCCAAGGTAGCCGGCGATCACCAGCAGGCCGAAAGTCAGCGTCACACTGATCCAGGCATTCAGGCCGTAATGGGTGCCGAGCAGGGCGGCCAGGCCGCCAAGTAAGCCGGTTAGGCCGAAGGTGCGAATGCCGCCAATCAGGCGGTTATCGTCGGTGTCGCGGGCGCTCCAACTGCGCTCGGTACCAATCAACAGGCCGACGGCCAGGGCCGTGGCAAAGTTCAGCAGCAGTTCCAGCGTGGCGGGCATGAGGCGTCCTTGGCAGTGATAACTGTATTGAGTTTAGCGCCCTGGTTGGCCGGCGAGCCTGCTTGAGATCAAGCCTTTGCTCAGGCCAGGTCGACCAGCACCAGCTCGCTGTCCTCTAGGGCGGTGATGCGCAGCAGTGCTTCATCGGCCACGGCCAACCCATCGCGGGCATTGGCGCGCAGGCCATTGACCTCGATCACGCCGCTGGCCGGTACCAGGTAGGCCTTGCGGCCGGCGCCGCGGGCGAACTCCAGGCTGTGTCCGGCCAGCAAGGTGGCCGCCAGCACCCGAGCATCGGCATGGATCGGCAGGGCCTCTGCGTCCTCGGCATGCCCGCTGGCCAGCACCACGAACTGGCCGGCCCGCTCGCCCTTGGGGAAGCTGCGGGTGCCCCAGGACGGCGCGAGGCCAAGCTGGTCGGGCATGATCCAGAACTGGAACAGCGAGCTGCAGA
>JAIERD010000328.1 GCA_019747155.1 Pseudomonadaceae bacterium | reverse complement strand
AAACCGAGCCGGTCCGCAGCCTGGGCGATCTGTTGCAAGTAAGCGTAATCGACGGCGCGCGCGCCCTCGGCGGTGCCCAGGTAATGGCCATCGCCGTGGGTAGGCAGGAACCAGAAAATATTCAAACTCATGGAGTGGACTCCTTAGGGAATTGCGGCTCCGTAGTCCGGATGAAATCCGGGCTGCGGGTTTACTGGGCTTGCGCGAGCTTGGCCGGCGGTACCGCATCCGGCCGAGTCCAGATCACATCTTTGATGCTGAGTGGCTTGGGGATTAGCTTCAGAGCCGTAAAGGTATCGGCGATCTTCTGCTGCGCCGCGACAACCGCCGGAGTCAGAGGTTGAGCGCCATAGCCCTGACGCTTGACCGCTACGGCGGTAATGTCCTTGGACAGCCCCAGCAACGGCGCTACCTGTTCGGTAACTTTGTCGGGATCGGCCTTGCTGTCTTCACCCACCGCGCGCACTTCTTCGATCAGCGTGTTGAGCACCTGCGGGTGTTGCTCGGCATAGGGTTTGGTGGCCAGGTAGAACTGGTGGTTGTCCACCAGGCCCTGGCCATTGCGCAGGCTGCGGGCTTGCAGCTGGTTCTCGGCGGCGGCCAGGAACGGGTCCCAGATCACCCAGGCGTCCACGCTACCCCGCTCGAACGCGGCGCGGGCATCGGCCGGCGGCAGGTAGATCGGGGTGATATCGCTGTACTTCAGCCCCGCGTTTTCCAGCGCGCGCACCAGCAGGTAATGCACGTTGGAGCCTTTGTTCAGTACCACCTTCTTGCCTTTCAGCTCGGCCACCGAGTTCAGGCTCGAGCCCTTGGGTACCAAAATCGCTTCGCTGAGAGGTGCCGGCGGCTCGTAAGCCACATAGAGCAAATCGGCGCCGGCGGCTTGGGCGAACACTGGTGGGGTTTCACCGGTCACACCGAAGTCGATCGAGCCGACGTTCAGCCCTTCCAGCAACTGCGGGCCACCGGGGAACTCGGTCCAGGTCACCTCGACGCCCTGTGCGGCCAGGCGTTTTTCCAGGGTGCCCTTGGCTTTGAGCAGCACCAGGGTGCCGTATTTTTGATAACCGATCCGTAAGACTTCGGCCTGAGCTTGAGTAACAGCGCCGAAAGACGTGGCCGCGACGAACAGGGCGACCAGGCTCCGACGCAAAGTGCTAGTGCGCATGGCGCTCTCCTTTGCATTCATTGAGGGTTTGGTGACCTGCTCGCCCGTTGGCGGGTGAGTAAGGCGATGAGGCTGCTGTCTGGGCGCTGGCCCTTACAGCAAGCTCTTGTCAGGGTTTCAAATACTCCAGCGGGCGTTTACCAACCGGTCGTTCAGAAGATGTGGGTCAATTGGCTTTGGCCGCCTGGCCAGGGCCGCGAGAAAATGCTCCAGGGCGTCATCCAGCCGCTCTTGCAGCACTGGCACCAGCTCCGCTGGGGCATCGCCTTCGCCGTAGCTGATCTGGCAGTCTTCGGCGAACACGCCTTGCAGCATTTCCTGGGCCTTGAGTGCGGCCAGCACCGGTTTCAGGGCGTAATCCACCGCCAACATATGGGCGCTGCTGCCGGCCGTGGCTAGGGGCAGCACCACCTTGTGCTGCAAAGCCCGCTCTGGGAGCAGGTCGAGCAGGGTTTTCAGCGCCCCGGAAAACGACGCCTTGTATACCGGCGTGGCCACCAGCACGCCGTCAGCCTGGGCCAACTGGGCAATCAGCGACTGGATCTGCGGGCTGTCGAAGCGTGCATGCAGCAGGTCTTCGGCGGCGAAATCGCGGATCTGGTAGCTGATCACCTCAACGCCCTGTTGCTGCAAGCGTTGCCGCGCATAGTCGAGTAACACCGCCGTGCGCGACTTCAGGCTTGGACTGCCGCCCAGGGAAACCACCAACATGCCGTACTCCTAGCGATTCGGCTGCGGGGTTAGCCGCAGGTAAGGCGTCACCGCACGGTAACCTTTGGGGAAGCGATGCTTGATTTCGTCCTCGTCTTTGAGCGACGGCACTATCACCACCTCATCGCCGTCCTGCCAGTTGGCCGGAGTGGCGACCTTGTAGTTGTCGGTCAGTTGCAGCGAGTCGATCACCCGCAAAATCTCGTGGAAATTACGCCCGGTGCTGGCCGGATAGGTAATGATCAAACGGACCTTTTTATTTGGATCGATGATAAACAGCGAGCGCACGGTCAGGGTGTCATTGGCGTTCGGATGGATCAGGTCATAGAGGCCCGATACCTTGCGATCGGCATCGGCAATGATCGGGAAGTTGACGACGGTATTTTGGGTTTCATTGATGTCGTCGATCCAGCGCAGGTGCGAATCCACCGGGTCTACCGATAGGGCAATGACCTGGACGCCGCGCTGGGCAAATTCATCTTTCAGCTTGGCGGTGTAGCCCAGTTCGGTGGTGCACACCGGGGTGAAATCGGCTGGGTGCGAGAACAACACACCCCAGCTATTGCCCAGCCAGTCATGGAAGCGAATGCGTCCGGTGCTGGAGTCCTGTTCAAAATCGGGGGCGATGTCGCCGAGACGGATAGTCATAAGCTTGCTCTCCTGAATGTGTATGGCCAAGGCCAGGAGCTGCAGTGCAGCCCCGCCTCGACGGCTTAGATAAGCGGCAAGCTGTAGCTGACGATCAGGCGGTTTTCATCGCCATCGGCAGTGCTGGTGTTGCCGCGCAAGGCGGCATTACGCCAGGAGAAACCCAAGCCTTTGAGCACGTCATCTTGCAGGGCGTAATCCAGACGCAAATCACGTTCCCACTCTTGCTGGTCGCCAGTCGCCGAGTCGATATTGTCGCCCGACAAATAGGTGGCAGTAGCCTTCAAGCCCGGTACGCCGAGCGCGGCGAAGTCATAGGCATACTCGGTCAGCCAGGTGCGTTCGCCAGCATTGACGAACTTGCCGATTTGCCGGTCGGTGATCAGGTAGGCAGTCGCACCGTCGCCCTGGTTCAGGTAGGGGAAGTTACTGTCGCCGGACAGCTGCTGATAACCAGCGCTCAGCGCGTGGCCGCCGAGCGTGTAGGTAAACAACGCGCTCCATGTGTCGTTATCGACTTCGCCCTTGGTAATGGCTTTGCCTTTGTTGGTCAGACCGTAGTAACCAGTGCTGGCGTAACCCTCGGCAACGCCGGCAGCGTTGCTGTTTTTACCGTCTGAGCCGCTGTTGAAGTAACGCAGATCCGACTTCAAAACACCGCTGCCAAGCGTCAGGTTGTGGGTCAACCCGAGGAAATGCTGGGTGTAAAAATCATCCAGATTGCCGTAGTAGTACTGCGCCAACAGGTCCTTGCTGAGTTTGTAGTCGGCACCGGCGTAGTAAAACTGATTAACGAACTGACCGGTCTGGGCGTTATTGGCGCCACCAATCGACAGGCCGGTGTTGTTGCTCGAACTGCGACCTTTGGCGTGTTCAAGCTGGCCACCGATCAGCGTCAGGTTGTCGATTTCGTTACTGGTGATCTGCCCGCCTTCGAAAGTTTGCGGCACCAGACGACCGTCGTTGTAGGTCACTACTGGCAGCTTGGGCAGCAAGGTGCCCAGGCGCCCTTCGCTCTTGGAGACTCGCACCTTGCCAGTCAGGCCGAGGCTGCCAAACTCATCGACGGCGCGGCCCTCTTCATCGGTGGGGAACACCGTACCGCTGAACTTGCTCGAATCCGGGTTGTAGTGAGTGCCCTTGCCCGAGTCGAGTTTAACGCCGGTCAGCCCCAAGGCATCGACGCCGACCCCGACAGTGCCTTCGGTGAAGCCGGAGGTGACATTAAGCAGAAAACCTTGGCCCCATTCTTCTTGGGTATTGGCGTCCTGGTTACGGGTGTCTTGATTGATATAGAAGTTGCGCAGGCCGAGACTGGCTTTGCTGTCTTCGATAAAACCAGCGGCGCTGGCCTGTTGCGCGAGAATGCCGAGGGCGATGGCCAGCGGTAAGGAAAGTTGTTTCATGCTTAAGCTCCAAATGCAGTTATGTGTGCGTGTAAGCACTGCAGTGGGGCTCGATCCCAGGGTCTGGGGCCAGCGGGTGTGTCCGGCGTACTTAGCACCGGATTCTGCTGGTAAAACGTTTGAGCCCCATCATTTATGGGCTCGGTGCGGTGGTCCGCTGTCGGCTTGGATGCGACTTTAGGGGATGCTGCTAATATCTCAAAAGAATCATTAATTACATTTAAATAACCATAAAGAATAAGCGTCATGCCCTACTCATTCGCTAGGCTTGGCTCTACCAAGCAAAAACCCTTGCCCTGCCCCGGCCTGGTTCACAGCATCGGCGCCGGACTGGACAGTACAAACTGCACGCTGACAGCAAAGCCATCGGGCAAGCCTGGCACCGGCGACGCCAGGCTCAAGCTTGCGCCCACGCCACGGGCGATGGTGGTGGCTATGGCTAAACCTAGGCCCGAACCTTCTGCCTGGCTATTGCCGCGCACAAAGCGCCCGCTGAGTTGCGCCAGCACAGTGGCCGGCAGTGCCGGGCCGGCATTGCTGATGCGCAGCAGCCCGCTACTGCTCAGGCTGACCGCCACCGGCTGATCGCTGGCGCCATGTTTCAATGCGTTCTCGATCAGGTTACGCAACAAGATCGCAAAGGCATCCGGATCAATGTTCGACAGCACATGGTCGTTGCCGGGCAGGCTGAGCTTGAGCCGCTCGCCAGCCGTGCGGCCAAGCTCTTCCACCACATAGCTCGACAGCAGCGCCAGGTCTTGCGGGCTGGTCGCCAGCAACCCGCCGCCTTCGGCCTTGGCCAGTTGCATGAGTTTTTCGCAGAGCCGCGCCAGCCCGCGCAGTGAGGCTTCGATCTGCCCGGCCCGGACTTGCAGCGGGCCGGCAGGCGCTTCGCGGCGCAGCCGTTGAATTTGCGCCAGAGTGGCGGCCAGTGGCGTGCGCAGTTCATGGGCGCTGTTGGCGGTAAAGCTGCGTTCAGCCTCCAGCGCGCTGCGCAAACGCTCCAGCAAATGGTTGACGGCTGCGGCCAGTGGGGCGATTTCCGCCGGTAAATTGGCCACCTCGATAGGGCTTAAATCCCCGGCGCCACGGGTCTCGATGGCACGTCGATAAGCCAGCACGCTGCGCAAGCTGAAACGCACCATCAACCAGCAACCCAGCAAGCTCAGCGGGATCAGCCCGAGCAGCGGCAGCAGCAAGGCCCGCGAAGCATCCAGCGCGGCTTCGCGGCGATGCTTGAGCGATTCGGCAACCTCGATAAAGACGCTTTCGCGCAGTGCGCTGGCGCCATACAACCGGTGGCTGGCGGTGTTACTGAAACCCTCCACGGGCAGCGGGTTGAACACCGCAGGGTTGGCATCGTGGGATTGCATCAGGATCTTGCCGTTGTTATCGCGCACCAGATAAGTCAGGTACTCGTTGTGTGCTTGCAGCGCAGCGATGTGCTGCGCCGCATCGGAGGCATCTCGGTTGATAATTTCCAGTACCGCCAGGGGCAGAATCCGTTGCGCGGTTTCTTCCAGCGCGCTGTCGAATGCTTCGTTCAATTCGCCCTGCACCACCAGGCCTGCGGTCACGCTTGCCACCAGCCAAAGCACGCCGAGCATCAGGGTCAGGCCCAGGCTCAGGCGTTTTTGCAGACTGGCCGCCGCCTTCATACAGGCCCCAACCGGTAGCCCATACCACGCACCGTTTCGATCAGCTCGCGGCCGAGTTTTTTGCGCAGCCGACTGATGTACACCTCGATGGCATTGCTCTCGATCTCGGCGCCAAATTCATAGAGCCGATCTTCCAGCTGGGCTTTCGACAGCAAGGCGTTGGGGTGCTGGATAAAGGCTTCAAACAGCGCCCATTCGCGCGCGGTCAAATCCACTGTCACTCCGGCGCGCTGCACCGTGCGCGCCGACAGGTCGATGTGCAGCGCACCGAGCTGCAGCTGCGGGTTGGGGTTGCCGCTGTAACGGCGGGCCACGGCGGCAACCCGAGCAGACAACTCAAACAGGTCGAAGGGTTTGACCAGGTAATCGTCAGCCCCGGCGTTTAGGCCGGCAATCCGGTCGGAGATTTGATCGCGGGCGGTCAGAATAATCACCGGCGTGACATCCCCGGCGGCGCGGCGCTGACGCAAAAAATCCAGCCCTCTGCCGTCGGGCAGCTGCAGGTCGAGCAAGATCAGGTCGTAGCCGGTGCTGCGCACGCTCGCCTCGGCATGATCGAGACGCTGCACCCAGTCCACCGCATGGCCGTCATCGGCAATTTGCTCGCGCACCGCCTGACCCAGGCCCTGAGTATCTTCAATCAGCAGTACCCGCATGCACTCACCTTCCCTTGATTTACTGCGGCCAGCCTAATGGCTGAACCTGACGCAAGCCTTAACAAAACCCAAGCAGTAGCTTTCAGGTTGTTGTCAGGAAGCCACGTTAGGGTATGCCACAGACGCCTCAGCCGGAGCACCAATATGCACACCAGGTTAATTTTCACTAGCGCTTGCGCCAGCTTACTTGTCACTGCCCAGGCCTTGGCCGACGACAGCTGCGCCGACCCGGTGGCCGACTGGCAACCTCGCGAACTGTTGCGCCAACAGGTCGAGCAGCTGGGTTGGAGTGTCCAGCGGATCAAGGTCGATGATGGCTGTTACGAGGTCCGTGCCACCGACCGGCTGGGCAATAAGCTGGAAGCCAAATATGCCCCTGCCTCGCTACAGATTCGCACCCTGGAAATTGACTTCAGAGCCGGTGGCGATGCTTCGGCGTACCTCAAAGCCAGCCAGTAATGCGCCAAACCGCTCTACCCAGACCATTCAGCTGATTGTCAGCTGGCAGATTCAAGCTGCAGCCAAATCGATTCCCTCGGAGCGCACTTATGAACATTTTTACCCTTAACAAATTCACCGCCGCGCTTGCTCTGGCGAGCGCCATCAGCCTGCCCAGCTTGGCTCAGGCACGGGAAGTGACCCTCAACACCCAGTTGCAGAGCTACGGTGGCAATGATGCTTACCTGGCGCTTTATCTCACCGACAGTAACGGTCAATACCAGAGCACGCTCTGGGTGGCTGGCAAAAAAGCAAAATACTACAAGCACTTGCGCGACTGGGCTCGTGGCAGCGGGATGGATCGCGCCGCGTTCGACGGCGTTACCGGGGCCAGCGTCGGCAGCGGCAACACCTTGACCGTCAAGGTTGAACTGGCTGACAGCCTGATCGACGCCGGCTACCAAATCCGCATCGACAGCGCCGCCGAAAACCAACGTGACTACCGCGCCGAAGTAATAGTCCCGCTGACCCTGCAAGGCGCCGGCAAGCCCACCAGCGGCACGGGCTACATCGAAACCTTCAGCTACGACCTGTAACCCCAGCCCCACCAGGAGCCTGCGCATGTTACGTCAGTTGCACTCTCTGCCCGGCCTGCTTGCCGCCCTGCTGGTGATGCTGCTAGCGCTGAGCGGCGCCGTGTTGTCGATCAATCCGGCCCTGGAGCGTCTCGACAGCCGCCTGCCAGCACCGGGCCAGGTTAGTGTGGCGAAGTTAGTCGGCCAGGTA
>JAIERD010000405.1 GCA_019747155.1 Pseudomonadaceae bacterium | reverse complement strand
GTGAATGCGTTCGACAAACTGATTAAAAGCGCCGGCCAACTGGCCAAATTCGTCCTGGGATTGGATTTCCAGGCGTTTGGTTAAATCCCCTTCACCACGGGCGATGTCCTGCATGGCTTTGCCCATGGCGGCCAGGGGTTGCATCAGTACACGAATCAGCAGGCTGAGTAGGAAGATGATGCTGGTCACGGCAATTACGGTGGCGATAATGGCCGAGGCGCGAAAGGTGCTGAGCATTGCATAGGCTTTGCTTTTGTCGATGCTCAGGCCTACATGCCAGGTCACGGAAGGCAGACCTTTAACCGGGCTAAAGGTGATCAGTCGGGTCTCGCCGTTTTGCTCCACTTCGCTGAGTTTATTGCTGATCGCCGGGGTGTTATGGGGGAATGCCTCACTGAGGTTTTTCATCACCAGACTGTTGTCCGGGTGCACCAGGATTTTGCCGTCGTCGCTGACCAAAAAGGCATAGCCGATGCCGTTGAAGTCCAGTGAGTTGATGATCTGCACCAGGGTTTTCAAACTCAGGTCGCCACCCACCACGCCGGCTTCCTGGGCTGGGGTGGCGATGGTGATGATCAGCTCTTTGGTGGCGGCGTCAATGTAGGGTTCGGTTAGGGTGGTGCCGCCAGCGTTCCGGGCATCCTTGTACCAAGGGCGAGCGCGCGGATCGTAGTCGGCGGGCATTTCGTCATTGGGACGCATGATGAATTTGCCATCGCTGCTGCCCAGGTAGGTAAACACAAAGGTTTTTGCCAGGGTTTTTTGTTCCAGTAGGCTGGCTACTGCGGCAGGTTCGGAGTTACTTGAGATCGATTGCGACACGCTCTCGACCAGCAAGATTCGCCCGGATAACCAGTTCTGAATGTTGTTGGCGGTGGCCTCGCCCATCTCGCCTAAATAACTCTCAAGGTCATCGCCGATGGCGGTACGCTGCAAGTAATCGTTGTACAGGGCAAATAACGAAAAAGCGGCGACTACCACTAGTGACGCGGCGACTAGGATTTTTTGCCGAAACTGTAGGTTGATGGCCATGGCGAGGGGTGATCCTTGTGTGTGGGCTGCAGCTTTGCGCGAGCCGCATGGGTATGCTGTGGTTCTCGGCACAATTGAGTAAAGCTTGAATCAGAGGAATGGCCAAATGCCTGTAATTAACCCGTTTATTTTTGGCGCCGACCCTGCTGGGCAGCCGGTTGCTCAAGCCTTGCGTATGACCAATCGACATGGATTGATTGCCGGCGCAACCGGCACCGGTAAAACCGTGACCTTGCAACGCCTCGCCGAGGCCTTTAGCGATGCCGGTGTAGCGGTGTTTGCCGCCGATGTGAAAGGCGACTTGTGCGGTCTGGGCGCTAGCGGTAATCCTCAGGGCAAAGTGGCCGAGCGAATCGCCAGCATGCCGTGGCTGGCACATCAGCCGCAGGCGTATCCCGTGACGCTGTGGGATATCAATGGCCAAAGCGGGCACCCGCTGCGCACCACTTTGAGCGAGTTGGGACCGTTGTTGTTGGGCAATTTGCTTGAGCTCAGCGACAGCCAGCAAGCGGCGCTGTACGCCGCGTTTAAAGTGGCCGATCGCGAAGCTTTGCTACTGCTCGACTTGAAAGATTTAAAAGCCTTGCTCAATCATTTGGCCGCCCATCCAGTGCTGCTGGGCGAAGACAGTGCGCTGTTTACCAATACGTCTGCGCAAGCCTTACTGCGCCGTTTGGCGACCCTTGAGCAGCAGGGTGTCGAGGCCTTGTTCGGTGAGCCGGCGCTGCAGTTGGAAGATATTTTGCGCACCGAGGCGGATGGTCGTGGGCGCATTCATTTGCTCGATGCCAGCCGCCTGGTACACGAGGCACCGAAGGTCTACGCGACCTTTTTGTTGTGGTTGCTGGCCGAGCTGTTTGAGCAATTGCCCGAACGTGGCGATGCCGATAAACCCCTGTTAGCGTTGTTTTTTGACGAGGCGCATTTGCTCTTTGCCGACACACCCAAGGTGTTGCAGGAGCGTTTGCAGCAAGTGGTGCGCTTGATTCGCTCGAAAGGCGTTGGGGTGTATTTCGTCACCCAATCGCCCGCTGATTTACCCGATGAGGTGTTAGCGCAGCTGGGCTTGCGTATTCAGCACGGTCTGCGCGCATTCACTACCAAAGAGCAGAAGTCATTGCGGGCGGTGGCGGACGGTTTTCGACCCAATCCGGCGTTCGACAGTTTGACCGTGTTGACTGAGCTGGGGATTGGCGAAGCCTTGGTCAGCACCCTGGAGGAGAAAGGCACGCCGGCCATGGTGCAGCGGGTGGCGATTGCGCCACCGCAATCGCGTATCGGCCCGCTAACGGCCGCCGAGCGGGCGCAGTTAGTGGCACAGTCGCCGCAGCGTGGGCGTTATGACAGGGCGATTGATCGCGAGTCGGCCTATGAATTGTTGTTGGCGCGCAAGGCCGATACAGCTGTTACGGCAACGCCGCCTGAGGCGGCTAAAACGACCAGTACGGGCGGGGGCTTTACCGAGATGGCCGGTGATTTGCTGGGCGGCCTGGCCGGGCAGGCGATGAAGAGTGCAGTACGCCAAGCGGCCAATCAAATCGGCCGCGAGTTGGTGCGTGGTTTGCTCGGTTCCTTGCTGGGAGGGAAACGCCGCTGAGTGGCAGGCTAATGCCTGGGTTCTTACTTCCAGCCCATTAGCCAGCGTTGCTCATCCTGTAGCGCCTGCCAGTCCAGGCGCTCGCTGCGTTTTGTGAGTGTTGCCTGTAGCTCAAGCTGTTGGACGCTGCCGTCTTCATTGCAAAACAGTTCGGTCACCAGAAAATGTTTTTCTCGATTTTGTGGTGCGCAGGCTGTCCATTTTGACAGCAGTAATTTATCTGGATTGAGCCTGCGCATTACAAATGCGCCATTAGTTTGCGGGCTGCCTCTTGACCACTCAACCAGGCGCCTTCAACCCGTCCCGACGAGCACCAATCACCACAGGCATATAAGCCTAAATCGGTGTCAGCCAGCGCGCCCCATTGATGCAGTGCGGCTGGGCGGGCATAGAGCCAGCGATGGGCCAGACTGAACGCCGATGCCGGTACCGCGCAGCCAATTAGTTCGGCAAAGGCGCCATGCAATTGCTCGATCACCGCCTCCTTGCTGAGGTCAATGTGCTGCTTGCTCCACTGACTGCTGGCGTGCAACACCCAAGTGTCCAGTTGAGTGTCACGGCCGGGTTTGCTGCGATTGCGCGCTAGCCAATCCAGCGGGCTGTCTTGTACAAAGCAACCTTCAACTTCAGTTTGTAGAGGGCTGGTGAAACCCAGGGCGATCGCCCAAGTGGGTTCCATCACCACGCTGGCCGCAGCGCCTGCCAGTTTCGGTGCGGCCGCCAGTAAAGCGGTGGCTTGCGGTGCCGGCGTGGCGACTATCACCTGGGTGAAAGGGCCGTGGGTATTGCCTTCGGCATCTTGCAGACTCCAATGCTGCTCGCCGCGAAACACCTCGGTAATTCGACAGGAGAACTGCACCTGCATGCCGGCGAGCATGGCGCGGGTGATGGAGCTCATGCGCGGCGTGCCAACCCAGCGCACCTGTTCATCTGGCGAAAAACTCAGCTGGCCATGGCTGGCTTGGTAGAGCTTGGGCATCCACTGCTCGACCCAGCCGCGCGTCTTCCACTGTTGCACCACCTCGACAAAGTTGCGGTCACGGGCGGTGAAATATTGCGCGCCCAGATCCAGGGCGCCCGCATCACTGCGCTTGCTGGCCATCCGGCCGCCGCTGCCGCGACTCTTGTCAAATAGCTGCACCGTGTGGCCGGCGGCTTGCAGGCTGTGGGCGGCGCTGATGCCGGCAATGCCGGTGCCGATAATGGCGATTGATGTGTTCATGCTTACCTCGGGCCGATGACGCTAGGCTATTCTCTGTGCATATACTGTACAATAATAATAGCTTGTATAGCTTTGTTCGATACCCTCATCAGTCTTGTCTAGTAATGGGACGGTGCGTGGAGGCGGCCAAGACACGCAGCGGCGTCATAAATCAGACTAGGGTGTTAGTTACGTGTTAGTCCATGCGAGGAAGATGCCATGCACATATTGCTGACCGGCGGTACTGGGTTGATTGGTCGCAGCCTTTGTCGTTATTGGTTGTCACAGGGTCATACCCTGGTGGTGTGGAGTCGCCAGCCCGAGCGGGTGCCGCGTTTATGTGGCGCGTCGGTGCGCGGCATTCGCCAGCTGGCCGACTACGGCAAGCAACCCCTGGATGCGGTGGTTAACCTGGCCGGCGCGCCGATTGCTGATCGGCCCTGGACCCGCAAGCGCAAAGCCTTGCTGCTGGCCAGTCGGGTTGAGTTAACCGCGCAATTGGTCAGCTGGTTGGGGCAGCGTGTGGACAAGCCGCAGGTGTTGCTGTCGGGCTCGGCGTTGGGTTGGTATGGCGATGGCGGTGAGCATCTATTAACCGATGATTCGCCCGCAGTGGGCGATGATTTTGCCGCGCAGTTATGCGCCGCCTGGGAGTTTGAAGCGCAGCAAGCGCAAGCCTTGGGCATCCGGGTGGTGGTGCTGCGCACGGGGTTGGTGTTGGCCCGTGACGGCGGCTTTTTGGCGCGTTTGTTAACGCCCTTCAAGTTGGGGCTAGGAGGGCGGCTGGGGAATGGTCGACAATGGCTGCCGTGGATTCATTTGGCCGATCAAGTCGCTTTGATCGATTTTCTGTTGCGCCACCCAGACGCCAGCGGTGCCTTTAATGCTTGCGCGCCTGTGCCTGTGCGCAACAGCGAATTTACCCAAGCGCTAGGCTGTGTTTTGCATCGGCCAACCCTGCTGCCGGTGCCGGCCTGGGTGTTACGGGGGCTGCTGGGCGAGTTAGCCGGCTTGCTCTTGGGTGGCCAGCGAGCGTTGCCGAGTCGCTTGAGCGCGGCCGGTTTTGAGTTTCGTTTTAATGATGTGCAAACGGCCTTGAACGATCTTCTTGGCCCTGAGGATGCTGCATGACTGCTCACGCTTTGCTGCTGGTTAATTTAGGTTCGCCCGCCTCGACTGAGGTGGCGGATGTACGCCGTTACCTCAATGAATTTTTGATGGACCCTTACGTCATCGACCTGCCGTGGCCGCTGCGGCGCTTGCTGGTGTCGTTGATTTTGTGGAAACGGCCCGCCGCGTCGGCCCATGCCTACGCCTCGATCTGGTGGCCAGAGGGCTCACCCTTAGTCGCCCTCAGTCGGCGTTTGCAAACGCTGATGCAGAGCCAATGGCAGCAGGGCCCGGTGGAGTTGGCGATGCGTTACGGCGAGCCGTCCATCGAGACCGTGCTCAGTCGTTTGAGTCAGCAGGGGATTCGTCGCGTGACGCTGGCGCCGTTGTACCCGCAGTTTGCCGACAGTACGGTGACCACTGTGATCGAGGAGGCCAAGCGCGTGGTGCGGACTCGCGCACTGGATATGCAGTTTTCGATTTTGCCGCCGTTTTACCAGCAGCCAGAATATATTGAGGCATTGGCCGAGAGTGCCCGTGCCCATTTGGCCCAGGGTTTTGATCATCTGCTGCTGAGTTTCCACGGCTTGCCGGAGCGGCATCTGCACAAGCTCGACCCCAGCGGCGAGTGTTTAAAAGGCCCGGATTGCTGTCGCACGGCTTCGCCGCAAGTCATGGCCAACTGTTACCGCGCCCAGTGCGTACGCAGCGCCGAGTTGCTGGCGGCCAAGTTGGGCCTGCGTCCCGAGCAATGGTCGCTGTCCTTCCAGTCGCGACTGGGGCGGGCCAAGTGGATCGAACCCTACACCGAAGCGCGCCTGACGGAATTGGCCGGGCAGGGAGTGAAGAAATTGCTGGTAATGTGCCCGGCATTCGTCGCCGATTGCATCGAAACCTTGGAGGAAATTGGCATTCGCGGTCGCGAGCAGTTTCAGGCGGCCGGTGGCACCGAGTTACTGCTGGTGCCTTGCCTGAATGACCAGCCGAGTTGGGGCGTGGCGTTGAACACCCTCTGCGCGCGCGCACCGCAAGCTCTGTGACTGCAAAGTCATTCGCGTAAGGCCCGCAGCTCCATTCGCTGCATGGATAAGACCCTCTCGACGCTATAAGTGCGGCGCAGGCTAAGGCTAAGCTGCGGGCACTTTCAATCGTCGCGCACCGCGCAAACGGTGCCGGGAGCGTGCATGCATAACAATAAGAATGACTACCCGTCCAATCTTCGCGCCTGGAGCACGGTCAGCATCCTGATGCTGGCCTATGTGCTGTCCTTTATCGATCGGCAGATCCTCAACTTGCTGGTGGGGCCGATTCGCCGCGATCTGCTGATCAGCGACACCCAGATGAGCCTGCTGATGGGCTTGTCTTTTGCGCTGTTCTACACCATCTGCGGCATTCCCCTGGGGCGGCTGGCCGATACCAAAAGTCGCCGCGGCTTGATCGCCATCGGCGTGCTGTTTTGGAGCGTGATGACTGCCGCCTGTGGCATGGCCCGTCTGTACTGGCAGTTCTTGCTCTGCCGGATCGGCGTCGGTGTCGGTGAGGCGGCGCTGTCGCCGGCGGCCTATTCGCTGATTGCCGACAGCTTCCCGGCCGAGCGTCGCGCCACCGCCATCAGCGTTTATTCGATGGGCGTCTATCTCGGTTCTGGCCTGGCGTTTTTGCTCGGTGGCTTGGTGATCAAGTTCGCCTCGGCCCAGGGCGATGTGTTGTTACCGGTGCTCGGTGAAGTGCGGCCCTGGCAGTTGATTTTCTTACTGCTCGGCGCCGCCGGCGTGCTCTTCACCCTATTGATGCTGGCGGTACGCGAGCCGGCGCGGCGTGGTGTTGGCGCCGGGGTGGCGGTGCCGCTGGCCGATGTGGGGCGGTATATCCGCGCCAATCGCCGCACCGTGCTTTGTCATAACTTCGGGTTTGCCGGCTTGGCGTTTGCCGGTTACGGCAGTGCGGCATGGATTCCGACCTTTTTTATTCGCACTTACGGTTGGGATGCTGGCCATGTCGGGGTGGTCTACGGCAGTATCGTGGCGGTGTTTGGTTGCCTGGGGATTGTCTTCGGCGGACGCCTGGCGGACTGGATGGCCAAGCGCGGGCGCACCGATGCCAATATGCGCGTCGGCCTGTATGCGGCCTTGGGTGCGCTGCCTTTCGTGATGGTCTTCCCGCTGATGGGCAGTGCCAATCTGGCGGCGCTGCTGATGGCGCCCACGGTGTTCTGCCTGAGCATGCCATTCGGTGTGGCCCCGGCGGCGATTCAGGACATCATGCCCAACTCCATGCGTGGGCAGGCGTCGGCGATTTATCTGTTTGTCATCACCCTGATCGGCCTGGGGATTGGCCCAACGGCGGTTGCCTTGGTCACTGATTATGGCTTTGCCGACGATCAGGCCCTGCGCTACTCGCTGTTGATCGTCAGCAGCCTGGCGGTATTGAGCTCGATTTACCTGCTGAACAAAGG
>JAIERD010000437.1 GCA_019747155.1 Pseudomonadaceae bacterium | reverse complement strand
AACCCGGCATGGGTTGGCCGCTTAAACTCAAAGTCATTTGGCGCTCGGCGCCACGTTTCTTCAGGGTCTTACCGGCCACACCTACAAAAGAAGGAAACCGGGACCCTATAAAAGAGCGCGCCTTTATATCAGAAGGAGCCCTATACAGCAAGAAATGCTCTGCAAAACATCCTCAGCGTCCCCCATCAACAGCGCACAGGCCGCGGATTTACTGAACATTGACGCTCACGACCATTCGTCGCGCAAACCGGCAAGCCTCACAGCCAACCGTATTCTGCCAACGACAAGGGTTCGCCGTCGCCGACGATAAAATGATCGAGTACCCGCACGTCCACCAGCGCCAAGGCCTCTTTAAGCCGCTGGGTGAGCAAGCGATCCGCCTGACTAGGCTCGGCCACCCCCGAGGGATGATTGTGCGTGAGGATCGCCGCAGCGGCGTTATGCGCCAAGGCGCGCTTGACCACTTGCCGTGGGTAAACGCTGGCGCCGTCGATACTGCCCTGAAACAGCACCTCAAAAGCCAGCACCCGATGCTTGGCATCCAAAAACAGGCAGGCAAAGACTTCATGGGGTTCATGGCGCAGTCGTGCCTTCAGGTAATCGCGCACCGCTTGCGGGCTCTCCAGGGTGCCATCGCGCTGCAGGCGCTCGGCCAAGTGTCGACGCGCCATCTCCAGCACCGCCTGCAATTGGGCAAACTTTGCCGGGCCCAAGCCCAAGCGCCGGCTAAATGAGCCAAGGTCGGCCTCCAGCAACGCACGCAAACTGCCAAAATCGCCCAATAGATGCCGGGCCAGGTCGACTGCGCTTTGCCCGGCGACGCCGGTGCGCAAGAAAATCGCCAATAGCTCGGCATCACTCAAGGCACCGGCGCCACGCTCCAGCAATTTCTCCCGCGGCCGCTCCGCCGCTGGCCAATCTCGAATACTCATACATCCTCCTTGAGCCAATACAGCTTCCTTGAACCACGGCTCCACGGTCGCCGGCGCCGCTGTTCCCGCGCGGTCGCTGTGATATCGTAGCCGAACTTTTGCGCGGCGATTGGCACGCCGGGCCGCCCAGCCCGACAGGCATTAAGTCCGCACTACATCCCATCGTTTACAAGGCAGTGCTATGCAGCGGTTGTATCGAAAACGCATCGTCCTCGGCGTGGGCGGCGGCATAGCCGCCTACAAGAGCGCCGAACTGATTCGGCGCCTGCGCGAGCACGGCGCCGAAGTGCAGGTGGTCATGACCCAGGGCGGCCAGGAATTTATTACCCCGCTGACCCTGCAAGCGTTGTCGGGCAACCCCGTGCATCTGGAACTGCTCGACCCGGCCGCCGAAGCCGCCATGGGCCATATCGAACTGGCCAAGTGGGCCGATTTGGTGCTGATAGCGCCGGCCACCGCCGACCTGATGGCGCGCCTCGCACAAGGGCTGGCCAATGACCTGTTGACCACCCTGGTGCTGGCCACCGACGCTCCGGTCGCCTTGGCCCCGGCGATGAATCAAGCCATGTGGCGCGACCCAGCCACCCAGGCCAATGCACAAACCCTCAGCAGTCGTGGCTTTCAACTGTTCGGCCCGGCCGCCGGCAGCCAGGCCTGTGGCGATGTGGGCCTGGGCCGCATGCTCGAGGCCAACGAGCTGGCGCAAGCCGCCGCCGAGTGTTTTCAGCGCCGCAGCCTGACCGGCCGGCGCGTGCTGATCACCGCCGGGCCGACCCAGGAAAACATCGACCCAGTGCGCTACATCACCAACCACAGCTCCGGGAAAATGGGTTTTGCCTTGGCCGAAGCGGCCGCCGAAGCCGGCGCCGAAGTGATTTTGATCAGCGGCCCGGTGCACCTGCCGACCCCCGACCGGGTCAAGCGAGTCAACGTCACCAGCGCCCGCGACATGCTCGCCGCCTGCGAAGCAGCCATGCCTTGCGACCTGCTGATCGCCGCCGCCGCCGTGGCCGATTACCGCCCAGAAGTAATCGCCAACCAGAAAATGAAAAAAGACCCCAACAGCGACGACGGCCTGCTGCTGCGCCTGGTGCGCAACCCGGACATTCTCGCCAGTCTGGCCGGGCGCAGCGACCGGCCCTTCAGTGTCGGCTTCGCCGCCGAGACCGAGCATCTGCTGGACTACGCGGCACGCAAGCTGAAAGACAAGAATCTGGACTTGATCGTCGCCAACGATGTTGCCAACCCCAACATTGGCTTTAATAGCGAAGAAAACGCCTGCAGCGTGATTGACCGCGAATTACTGGAAACGCGCTTCGCGCAAACTAGCAAAGGCAAAATTGCCCGCCAGTTGGTGGCCTTTATCGCCGACCGCCTGCCGACCTGCCCACCCGAATTCACCGAACCGAACTGAGCCAGCATGCACTCACTACAAGCCAAAATTCTTGACCCCCGCATCGGTAGCGAGTTTCCGCTGCCGCAATACGCCACCCCAGGTTCGGCCGGCTTAGACTTGCGCGCCATGCTGGCCGAAGACCTATTGCTTGCGCCGGGCCAAACGGTGTTGATCCCCACCGGCCTGTCGATTTATATCGCCGACCCAGGCCTGGCGGCGTTGATTTTGCCGCGCTCGGGGCTCGGTCATAAACACGGCATCGTGCTGGGCAACCTGGTCGGCCTGATCGACTCGGATTACCAAGGCGAGCTGCTGGTGTCGTGCTGGAATCGCGGCAGCAGCAACTTCAACATCAGCGTGGGTGAGCGCATCGCCCAGTTGATTCTGGTGCCAGTGGTGCAAGCGCATTTCGAGCTGGTCAGCGAATTCGACCAAAGCCAACGCGGCGCCGGTGGCTTTGGCCATTCGGGCAGCAACTAACAGCTACTGCCTTAAAAAATAAATAGCCAGGATGAATGGCCGGGGAGACGCTCTGTGAAATTGTTCAAGCGCAGCGCCAAGGACACGCTCGATCCTAGCAGCCCGGCACAACTGCCGCCCGCCGCTAAACCGCGCAACGGCGCCGACCTTAAAGCCTTGCTGCCCGGCACCATTGCCGCGCTATTGGGTTTATTGGCCGCCGCAGTGATGCTCTGGTATGCGCTGTTCTACACCGCGCAAACCCAACAACAAAGCGAACTCAGCCGCGCCTGGGGCGACAGTCAGTCGGCCGCCCTGCAGCAAGCGGTGAAACAACTGAGTGCCGAAACCCTGGCGGCCGCGCGCAACCCGCAACTGATTTTCGCCCTGCAAAGCCTGAATAAAGATGAGATCAACGCGGCCGAGCGCAACCTCGGCTATTGGCACGGCGTAGTAGACGCGCAATTGAATGCCCGCGGCCAAGCCGTGCAAGACAGCAATCGCGCCGCGCCGATGAACTTTGCCGCACTCGATATGCTGCGCCGCGCCGAAGCAGGGCAAATACCGGCGCCGGAAGCGTACAAAGTCGGGCAACGCTGGCTGGTCTATAGCGCTGCGCCACTGCGCCTCAGCGAAGACACCCCGGCAGAAGGCACTTTGCTGCTAGTGGTCGACTTACAGAGCCTGCTCGGCACCTTGCCGGTGCTGGCCGCCGATATTGGTCAATTACAGTTATCCCAACAGTTTGGCAACGCCCCGGCGCAACTGCTCGAACAACGCGGTCAGGCGGCCGACGTTAGCCCACAGAACCTGAGCAGCGGCAATCCCAACTGGAAACTCAGCTTCACCCCCGGCACCGCCCTGACCCAACTGATCTTTCCACCGCAGTTGCTGCTGCTGGCCGGCCTGCTGGCGCTGGTGGGCGCATTACTTGGCCTGTATCTAACGCAGAGCGAGCTGCAACACCGCTTGCGTGCTGACGTGGCGCAGTTAACCCAACTGGTCAATGAACTCGCCGCCGGTAAAACCGTCAAAGCTTTCAGCCTCAGTCTGCCGTTACTCGACGCACTCGCCAAGTTACTGGCGCGCATGTCTCAACGCAAACGCGAGGTTCCCGCCGACCCTGAGCCGGCAATTTCTTTGGCCCGCCCCGACACGCGCAGCGAACAACTTAGCAATGCTGCCGATGACCTGACTGATCCGCTGTTTCAAGACACTGACATTCTCGATATCGACATTCTTGATGAAGACCAAGACCTGCTTGGTCTGGAGCAAATTCCCGCAATGAATTTCAATCAAAAAGCAGCACCTCAACTGGATGCCAACATCTTTCGCGCCTATGACATTCGTGGCGTGGTGGGCGACAGCCTGACCCCCGAAGCGGCCTACTGGATTGGCCGCGCGATTGGCTCCGAGAGCCTGGCCCAAGGCGAACCCAATGTATCGGTGGGCCGCGATGGCCGGCTGTCCGGCCCGCTGCTGGTCGAGCAACTGATTCAAGGCCTGCTCGATTGCGGCTGCCAAGTCAGCGACGTTGGCATGGTGCCGACCCCCGTGCTCTATTACGCCGCCAATATTCTCGCTGGCAAGTCCGGGGTGATGCTCACCGGCAGCCATAACCCACCGGACTACAACGGCTTCAAAATCGTCATCGCCGGCGACACCCTGGCCAATGAGCAGATCCAGGCGCTGCGCTTGCGCATCGAAAGCAACGATCTGGCCAGCGGCGTCGGCAACTGCGAACAGATCGACGTGCTCGACCGCTACTTCAAGCAAATCCGCGATGACATCGCCATGGCCAAGCCGATGCGCGTGGTGGTCGACTGCGGCAACGGCGTCGCCGGCGTGATTGCCCCGCAGCTGATCGAAGCCCTCGGTTGCACAGTGATTCCGCTGTTCTGTGACGTCGATGGCAACTTCCCCAACCACCACCCCGATCCGGGCAAACCGGAGAACCTGGTCGATTTGATCGCCAAAGTGAAGTCCGAGAAAGCCGACCTGGGCCTGGCCTTCGACGGCGATGGCGACCGCGTTGGCGTAGTCACCAACACCGGCACCATCGTCTACCCGGACCGTCTGCTGATGCTGTTCGCCAAGGACGTGGTGTCGCGCAACCCCGGCGCCGACATCATCTTCGACGTTAAATGCACCCGTCGCCTGACCCCGCTGATCAGCGGCTACGGCGGTCGCCCGGTGATGTGGAAAACCGGTCACTCACTGATCAAGAAAAAAATGAAAGAAACCGGCGCCTTGCTGGCCGGCGAAATGAGCGGGCATATCTTCTTCAAGGAACGCTGGTTCGGCTTCGACGATGGCATCTACAGCGCCGCGCGCCTGCTGGAAATCCTCAGCCAAGACAAGCGTGACGCCGAACATGTGTTCTCGGCCTTCCCGAATGACATCTGCACTCCGGAAATCAACATCACCGTCACCGACGAAAGCAAATTCAGCATCGTCGCCGCGCTGCAGCGGGACGGCCAATGGGGCGACGCCAACCTCACCACCCTGGACGGCGTACGCGTCGATTACCCCAAGGGCTGGGGCCTGGTGCGCGCCTCCAACACCACGCCGATGCTGGTACTGCGCTTCGAGGCCGAGACCGAAGAGGAGCTCAAGCGTATTCAAGAGGTGTTCCGCGGCCAGCTCAACAGCGTTGCGCCGCAGGTCAAATTGCCCTTTTGATTAAGCCCAACAGACTTAACTTTTACCTTTTGAATGTTCACCATAGGAACGCTGCATGACCCTCAGCCGTGACGCTGCCACCCAAGTTGCCCAGGTTTTGTCCGAGGCGCTGCCTTACATTCGCCGTTTCGTCGGCAAGACGCTGGTGATCAAGTACGGCGGCAACGCCATGGAAAGCGACGAGCTAAAAACCGGCTTCGCCCGCGACATAGTGCTGATGAAAGCCGTCGGCATTAACCCGGTGGTGGTGCATGGCGGCGGCCCGCAAATTGGCGACCTGCTCAAACGCCTGAGCATCGAGAGCCACTTTATCGACGGCATGCGCGTCACCGATGCGCAGACCATGGATGTGGTGGAGATGGTGCTCGGCGGCCAGGTCAATAAGGACATCGTCAACCTGATCAACCATCACGGCGGCAGCGCCATTGGCCTGACCGGCAAGGATGCACGGCTGATCCGCGCCAAGAAGCTCACCGTAACCCGCCAAACGCCGGAAATGACCCAGCCGGAAATCATCGACATCGGCCACGTCGGCGAAGTCGTCGGGGTCAATGTCGAGCTGATCAACATGCTGGTGTCCGGCAATTTCATTCCGGTGATAGCGCCAATCGGCGTCGGTGAAAATGGCGAGTCGTACAACATCAACGCCGACCTGGTGGCCGGCAAAGTGGCCGAAGCCCTCAAGGCCGAGAAGCTGATGCTGCTGACCAATATCGCCGGCTTGATGAACAAACAAGGCGAAGTGCTGACAGGATTAAGTACTGAACAGGTCAACGAACTGATCGCCGACGGCACCATCTACGGCGGCATGCTGCCAAAGATCCGCTGCGCTCTGGAAGCGGTGCAAGGCGGGGTCAATAGCGCTCATATCATCGACGGGCGGGTACCCAACGCGGTGCTGCTGGAGATCTTCACCGACACCGGCGTCGGCACCAAGATCACCAATCGCCAATAACCTCGGCAGTTACCCGAGGCGTAACGCAAAAGACCAGCAGCTGCTGGTCTTTTTGTGTGTGGCGATGGTTGCTGGTTAACCGGCGGACTGTTCGCTGCGCTCCTGAGTCCGCCTTCGCCCGCCCTACCTCTGTCCGCCGAGCAATTGCGCCAAACGCGCCCGATCTGCAGTGAAAGCAGCATCGGCCTGCTTGCGCACCTCTTCAAAACGAACAATGTCCTTTAGCAGGGCCACTTGCTCGGCTTTAAGATTACTGATCTGCACCAACAGGCTTTCTGGCACTACGCGACCGGCACGCTCCAGTTCGGCGGCCTGGCTCTGCAAATTAGCCTGCTGGGTACGCAGCGACTGTAAGTTGCCGCGCGCCGCCGCAATTACACCATCCAACTCGGTCAATTTGCGCTCACGAGCACGATCGACATCTTCCAGGCTGGAATACAGCCGCAGCAATTGCGCGTCAGAGCTGGCCTGAGCTTTGGCTTGATTAAGACGCGCGCGCTCTTCGGCGGTTGGTGCCGGTGGAATAGTGCGCAGCAGCCGGCCTTGCTCATCGAGCACGTCATAGCCCTTGCCGATATATTGCGGCGGCACGCCCTGACGATCGAGCACCACTACGCCCTTGTCGCTCAGATAGCGATACAACTCGCTAGCGCCAGCCCAGGCCGGCAGCAACATAATCAGCAGCAGTGAACAGCGCAGCGCGCCCGATTTACCCATAAAAGCAACCCTGTCGTGGTGTTAGCTAGATTCCGTACTGCGCGCGATATGCTTGGACCGCCGGCAGATGTTGCTTAAGTTCAGCATCATCGGCGAGATATTCCAGTACTTGCGCCAACGACACAATACTTACCACCGGCATGGCGAAATCGCGCTCAACTTCCTGGATCGCCGACAGCGCACCTTGGCCGCGCTCTTCACGGTTCAGCGCAATCAACACGCCGGCCG
>JAIERD010000462.1 GCA_019747155.1 Pseudomonadaceae bacterium | reverse complement strand
GAGAGCCTGGATTCTACCGGTGGCTGACTCTCTGCCTATCGTTTCAAACGTTGCACTTATTCTATGAATTCAGGAGCAGTAAAGGCTTGAGGATGGCGTTGCTGATGGTGCTGGCGATGATGATGGTCAGCAGTAACAAACCAATGGTCGAGCCAATTATAATTTTAACCAGTTTAGTTATTTTCAAATCAAATTGGGCGCGCTCGGCGCTAACTAATAGTTCAATGTCATTCAGATTAACCGAGGTGCCAATTACCAAGTCCCATTTTGGCAGATACTCGGCGTAACCAATTTTAGGTACCGTGGTGTTTTTCCCGGGCAGAGTGAAACTGTAATTAACATAATGGCTGCCATCTTGCGCCGCTCTGACTAGCTCGCGAATTGCATACACGCCATTGGGGTCTTTGAAGTCCTGAAAGCTCTTGCCAAGGTTCTCTTCATTATTACCCTGAAAAACTCTTAGCCACTGAGTGTCATAGCCCCAGAAGTAGCTATCCGCGCCATAGTTCAATTGTTTAAGTTGGCTGACCGCCGCGCTTCTTGCGGTTATATCGCCTTGTTGGGAGTTTTGGTAATTGGTTTCGATGGTTTTCAAGGCGAGGGTGACATGTTGCTTTATCTCTTCACGGTATTTTTCGACTAATACTTCCCGGGTGCGCATCTCTTGGCTGTCAGCCAAGCTCCGTAGCGACACTACGGAGATTGCCGAGACGATCAGGCCGAGTAAAAAAATAGGCACTAAGGACAGGATCAGTAATTTCTTTTTTAATCGTAAATTGGCAAGCATTAGCGCTCTTCCTATTATTAAGTTATCTGCGCAAAACGCGGTACGTAGGTCAGGGTTACAGCAGTAGCCAAGACATGCATACCCTAGATGTTTCGAATGTGAACGGATCACGGGGGCTGGTTTTTATAATTGAGTCCTTGGCGTCGCCCTGAATATTTCTCCTTGGCGTAATCGCGAGGCCGTCACTGGATGAGCATTAAATAGTACCCGCGACCCATTAATGACCATAGCAGGGTGATGCAATAGCTCAACGTTTTGTCTGAGTGGTGGCGGTCCGAGCATAAGCTGCAACCAGTGATTTGCCGGTGCGCTGATTGCATCGGCGATCGTTGCGCGAGCGTGATTGTGCGCGCTGCTGCGGGTTTCACCCATCCGACTAAGGTCGGAAGTGCGCGCCGCAAGCGGTTGCTGGGTAGGGCGAGTGCATTCCGACGGGTTATGCTTGGCCGATTTATCGCGCATATGTCGCTGGCTGATGCAGGTTGCATCTGCCCTACAGGTTCTGAGGTTGTTCTGTGAGTCATTCTGTTCAGCGGCGCTGGTATCCGCTTAGTTTTGCCATCGCCGCCTTAGTGTTGCTGCCGCTCAGCGTGTTGCTGCTCAGTTGGCAGCAGGTCGATGGCGAGATTTGGGCGCATCTGTGGCAAACGCAGATGCCGCGTCTGCTGGGCAATACCGCCAAGTTGTTGCTCGGAGTGGGGGTTGGCGTGACGCTGTTGGGCGTCAGCCTGGCCTGGCTCACCAGCCTCTGCGAGTTTCCCGGTCGGCGCTGGCTGGACTGGGCGCTGATGCTGCCGTTTGCGATCCCGGCCTATGTGCTGGCCTTTGTGTTTGTCGGCTTGCTGGACTTTGCCGGGCCTCTGCAAAGCCTGCTGCGTGAGTACTTCGGCAGTGGTTTGAAGCTGCCGCGAGTGCGCTCCACCGGCGGGGTGATACTGGTGCTGGTGCTGGTGTTTTACCCTTATGTGTACCTGCTCGCCCGTAGCGCCTTTCTGGCCCAGGGCAAGGGTTTGATGGAAGCGGCGCGAATGCTTGGGCAATCGCCGTGGCAAGCGTTTTGGCGGGTCGCCTTGCCGATGGCGCGGCCGGCGATTGGCGCCGGCTTGGCCCTGGCGTTGATGGAGACCTTGGCCGACTTTGGCGCGGTCTCGGTGTTTAACTTCGATACCTTCACCACCGCCATCTACAAGACCTGGTACGGCTTTTACAGCCTGAGCAGCGCCACCCAGTTGGCCAGTTTGCTGCTGTTGGTAGTGGCGTTGCTGGTCTGGGCCGAGCGCGGCGCTCGTGGGGCGGTACGCCCGGCCAGTGAGCGGCAGCGCACTAAGGCCTTGTTTCAGCTGCGCGGTTTGTCCGCCTGGGCGGCCAGTGCCTGGTGTGGGCTGGTGTTTGCCTGCGCCTTCGTTATCCCCGTACTGCAGTTGCTGCTGTGGGTCTGGCAGCGCGGCCGCTTCGATCTGGACGAGCGTTACAACGGCTTGATTGTGCACAGCCTGACGTTGGCCGGGATGGCCGCCGTGCTCACCGTCAGCGTCGCCTTGTTGCTGGTGTTCGCCCGGCGCATGGCGCCGACTCGGCCGATTCACCTAGCGGTGGCGGTGGCCAATCTCGGTTACGCCTTGCCCGGCTCGGTGTTGGCCGTGGCGCTGATGCTGGCCTTCAGTTATTTCGATCGTTGGTTGGTGATTCCGCTGTCGACGCTGTTGGGCGGCGCCGGCAAACCGTTATTGCTGGGCAGCTTGCTGGCGTTGTTACTGGCCTATCTGGTGCGTTTTATCGCCGTCGCCTATGGCCCGCTGGAGAGCAGCCTGGCGCGGATTCGGCCGTCCTTGCCGCAGGCCTCGCGCAGCCTCGGGGTCAGTGGCGTGGCGCTGTTCACCCGGCTGTATTTGCCGCTGTTGCTGCCAGGGGTGCTGTCGGCGGCCTTGCTGGTGTTTGTCGATGTGCTCAAGGAGATGCCCGCCACCTTGCTGATGCGGCCTTTTGGCTGGGACACGCTGGCGGTGCGGGTGTTTGAAATGACCAGTGAAGGCGAGTGGGCGCGTGCCGCCCTGCCGGCCTTGAGCCTGGTGCTGGTGGGCTTGCTGCCGGTGATAGTACTGATCCGCCGTTCGGCGCGTCCGCTCGGCTAACTCGCCGGCGCGGGTGTCCAGTCGCCGGCTGAGCGGCTACAATGCGCGCGTTTTATTGATGCCCACAGTATTCAGCAGGGTTTTCCCGTTGGTGAACTGCAGCGCCACAGCGCATCCGGTTTGCCGGCAGTTAATTCTGCCCGCCCACAGTAGCTTCATAAGGAAATCCCATGGGACAGCGCACACCACTCTTCGATCAGCACCTAGCCTTGGGTGCCAAGATGGTCGACTTCGGCGGCTGGGATATGCCCTTGCATTACGGCTCGCAAGTTGAGGAGCACCATCAGGTGCGGCGTGACTGTGGGGTGTTCGACGTGTCGCACATGACCGTGGTCGATGTAACAGGCAGCCAGGCCAAAGCCTATCTGCAACACTTGCTGGCCAACGACGTTGAGCGTTTGCAACTGCTCGGCAAGGCGCTGTACAGCGGCATGCTTAATGAACAGGGCGGGGTGATCGACGACCTGATCGTCTACCTGGCCGTCGACGGTTACCGGGTGGTGGTGAATGCCTCGACCCGCGACAAAGACATCGCCTGGATGGAAAAGCAGACAGTCGGCTTTGACGTGACCCTCAATGAGCGCGCCGAACTGGCGATGCTGGCCATTCAAGGCCCGCAGGCCCGGCTGAAAACCGCCGAACTGGTGAGCCCGGCCCGCGCCGCGTTGATCAGCGGCCTCAAGCCCTTCCAGGGTCTGGCTGATGGCGAGTGGTTTATCGCCCGCACCGGCTATACCGGCGAAGACGGCCTGGAAATCATGCTGCCGGCCGCCGAAGCCGCTGGCTTTCTCACTGAACTGGTGGGTGCCGGGATTGCCCCGATTGGTCTGGGTGCCCGCGATACCTTGCGCCTGGAAGCCGGCATGAACCTCTACGGTCAGGACATGAGCGAAGCGGTTTCGCCACTGGCCGCCAACATGGCCTGGACCATCGCCTGGGAGCCACAAGCGCGTAACTTCGTCGGTCGCGCGGCGCTGCAAGCCCAGCAGGACGCTGGGGTGGCCGACAAACTGGTTGGCCTGGTACTGGAAGAGCGCGGCGTGCTGCGCGCCCACCAAGTGGTGCGGATCAACGGTGTGGGCGAGGGCGAAATCACCAGCGGCAGTTTCTCGCCTAGTCTGGGTAAGTCGATCGCGCTGGCCCGCGTACCGGCAGCCACCGGCGAGCGCGCCGAAGTGGAGATTCGCGGCAAGTGGTACCCGGTGCGCGTGGTGCAGCCGAACTTTGTGCGTCACGGTAAAGCCTTAATCTAATAACCTGCCTGCTATCGCCGCGAGCGCGGCAGGTAGTGGCGAGCTGCTAACTTTATGCGGGCACCCAGCTGCCTAGTCAAACTTTGAGGACTCTGAAATGAGCAATATCCCCACCGATCTGCGTTACGCCGCTAGCCACGAATGGGTTCGCCTGGAAGCCGACGGCACTGTGACCGTGGGCATCTCCGACCACGCGCAAGAAGCCTTGGGCGACGTGGTTTACGTTGAGCTGCCAGAAGTGGGCGCCAGCTTGAATGCCGGTCAGGAAGCCGGTGTGGTTGAGTCGGTTAAAGCCGCCTCGGACATCTATGCGCCGATCAGCGGTGAAGTGCTCGCGGTTAACCAAGTGCTGACCGACAGCCCTGAGCAAGTCAACAGCGACCCTTACGCCAGCTGGTTCTTCAAGTTGCAACCAAGCGACGCCGCCGAGCTGAACAAGCTGCTCGACGCCGCTGCCTACACTGCTGCTTGCACCACTGAAGCCTGATCACCGGTTAATTCCACAAAGCCTCGTCCTTCGGGGCTTTGTGCATTTCGAGAGCATGAATATGTCCCAGTCGCCTAACCTTGCCCAGCTGCAGCAATCTGCTGCCTTTTTGCGTCGTCACCTCGGCCCAGATGCCCCTGAGCAGCAAGCCATGCTTGCCGCCTTGGGCCTGAGCAGCCGTGCCGAGCTGATTGAGCAAACCGTGCCGCCGGCGATTCGTTTGAATCGCGAGTTGGAGCTGCCGGCAGCGTTAGACGAGGAGGCGGCGCTGGTTAAGCTGCGCGGTTATGCCGAGCAAAACCAGCTGTGGACCAGCCTGATCGGCATGGGCTACCACGGCACCATCACCCCAGCGGTGATCGTGCGTAACGTGCTGATGAGTCCGGGTTGGTACACCGCCTATACCCCGTACCAGCCAGAAATCGCCCAAGGCCGTTTGGAGGCGTTGCTGAACTTTCAGCAGCTGACCATCGACCTGACTGGTTTGGACCTGGCCAGCGCCTCGCTGTTGGACGAAGCCACCGCCGCCGCCGAAGCCATGGCCATGGCCAAGCGCGTGGCCAAGAGCAAGAGCAACCTGTTCTTCGTTGACCAGAACTGCCACCCGCAGACCATCTCGGTGGTGCAAACCCGCGCCGAGGCCTTTGGCTTTGACGTGGTGATTGATGCGGTCGAGAACCTCGCCAGCCATCAGGTGTTTGGCGCCTTGCTGCAGTACCCGGACAGCTTCGGCGAGATCCGCGACCTGCGCCCGATTATCGAGCAACTGCACGCCCAGCAAGCGCTGGCCTGTGTCTCGGCCGATCTGCTCAGCCTGCTACTGCTAACCCCGCCGGGTGAGTTGGGTGCCGACATCGTGCTCGGCAGCGCCCAGCGCTTCGGCGTGCCGATGGGTTATGGCGGCCCGCACGCGGCTTTCTTCGCTTGCCGCGACGAGTACAAGCGCGCCATGCCCGGCCGGATCATCGGCGTGTCGAAAGACGCTCGTGGCAACATCGCCCTGCGTATGGCCCTGCAAACCCGCGAGCAACACATCCGCCGCGAGAAGGCCAACTCGAACATCTGCACCGCGCAGGCGCTGCTGGCCAATATGGCCAGCTTCTACGCCGTGTATCACGGCCCGGTCGGCCTGAGGAATATCGCCCAGCGCGTGCAGCGTTTGACTGCCTTGTTGGCGGCTGGTTTAGAGCAGAAAGGCCTCAAGCGCCGCAATGCGAATTTCTTCGACACCTTGACCGTTGAAGTGGGCGACCAGCAGGCGGCGATTCTGGCCCGAGCGCATATCCAGTGCATCAACCTGCGCGTGATCGGCACGGATGCGTTGGGCGTGAGCTTGGACGAAACCTGCAGCGCCGACACCGTGGCTAATCTGTTCGACCTGTTCCTCGGTGAAGAGCACGACCTCGATGTGGCCGCGCTGGACGCTACCGACGTTGCTTCGGGCATCCCGGCCGCGCTGGTGCGTACCTCGGCCTACCTGACCCACCCGGTGTTCAACACCCACCACAGCGAAACCGAAATGCTGCGTTACTTGAAGCAGCTGGAGATCAAAGACCTGGCCCTCAACCAGTCGATGATTCCGCTCGGCTCTTGCACCATGAAGCTCAACGCCACCAGCGAGATGATCCCGATCACCTGGCCGGAATTTGCCAACCTGCACCCGTTCGTGCCGCTGGAGCAGGCCGAAGGCTACAAGCTGATGATCGACGAGCTGGACGCTTGGCTGCGCGCCATCACCGGTTTCGACGCCATCTGCATGCAGCCCAACTCCGGCGCGCAGGGCGAATACGCCGGTCTGTTGGCGATTCGCAAATACCACGAGAGCCGTGGCGATGCGCACCGCAATATCTGCCTGATCCCGGCCTCGGCCCACGGCACCAACCCGGCGTCGGCGCAGATGGCCAGCATGCGTGTGCAGATCGTCGAGTGCGACACCCAGGGCAACGTCGACCTCGACGACCTGAAGAAGAAAGCCGCTGAGGCTGGCGACCAGTTGTCTTGCTTGATGGCCACTTACCCGTCGACCCACGGCGTGTACGAGGAAGGCATTCGCGAAATCTGCGAGGTCATCCACGCCCACGGCGGCCAGGTCTATATGGACGGCGCCAACCTCAACGCCCAAGTCGGCCTGACCCGTCCGGCCGACATCGGCGCCGACGTGTCGCACATGAACCTGCACAAGACCTTCTGCATCCCGCACGGCGGTGGCGGTCCAGGCATGGGCCCAATCGGTGTCAAAGCGCACCTGGCACCGTTCGTGGCCGATCACCCGGTGGTCAAAATCGACGGCCCGAACCCTGGCAACGGTGCCGTTAGTGCCGCGCCTTGGGGCAGCGCGAGCATCCTGCCGATCAGCTGGATGTACATCGCCATGATGGGCCCGCAGTTGGCCGATGCCACCGAAGTGGCGATTTTGAATGCCAACTACCTGAAAGAAAAACTCAGCGGCGCTTACCCGGTGCTGTTCAGCGGCCGTAATGGCCGAGTGGCGCACGAATGCATCATCGACCTGCGCCCACTCAAGGCGGCCACCGGCATCAGCGAAGAAGATGTCGCCAAGCGCCTGATGGACTACGGCTTCCACGCCCCGACCATGTCGTTCCCAGTGGCTGGCACGCTGATGATCGAGCCGACCGAGAGCGAGTCCAAGCACGAGCTGGATCGCTTTATCGAAGCCATGTTGAGCATCCGCGC
>JAIERD010000506.1 GCA_019747155.1 Pseudomonadaceae bacterium | reverse complement strand
TAAAGGCCGTGCGTTCCTGACTAAGGGCGGCGTATTCAGCGACGACTTCATCGATGCTTACATCGAACTGAAGAGCGCCGAAGAGATCCAAGTACGCACCTTCGTACACCCACTGGAATACGACCTGTACTACAGCGTCTAAAACCAGCGTAACTGTCTCGACAGCTACACAGAGGCCTCCTTCGGGAGGCCTTTTTTATGGGCGCCGCACTCGTTACGTGCTGAAGGCCAATTCCGTAGGGTGGGCTTCAGCCCACCGGCCCTGAGCGCCGCAATATTGGTGGGCTAAAGCCCATCCTGCGCAAAGCCCATCGCCGAGAACCCTGCCTCTCGCTCGGCGCAACACCTAACTGCTACATAGCCTTTTTTATGGCGCAGAGCACAGCGCGAAAGCGCAAAACTTGCCAGTTGCCGCCAGCAGTGCAAGGCTTAGGCACCTAAGCCCATTCGGGAGATCAGCCATGCGCCCTTTACTTGCTTGCCTGCTATTGGCCTTGAGCCTGCCAGCAGCGGCCCAGATTTACAGCTACACCGATGCCAACGGCAATCGGGTATTCACCAACGAGCCACCCCAGGGCAGCAATGCTGAGATCGTGCAACTGCCACCGACCAACACAGTGGCAGCGCAGCCGACAACCAACAACAATCCCCCCCCAAACCCCAACGCCACGGATGCACCCTTCTCGGTGCTGCAACTTACCAACCTGCCCACCGACGAGGCCATGCGCGCCAACAACGGCACCTTCAGCGTCGGCGTTAACACCTTGCCCGACCTCGCCGCCAGCCAACTACTACAGCTAGTTCTCGACGGTCAGCCCTATGGCGCACCGAGCAGTAATCCTCCGTTGCAACTGAGCAATATCCCGCGCGGCGATCACACGCTCGCCGTGCAGGTACTCAGCGGCGGCCGCGTCATACAGCAAAGCGACGCAGTGACCTTTACCGTGCAACGGGTTGCCCTCGGCACTCCCAAGGCGACCCCGCGCAATTGAATAGCCGACTTTATATGCAACGTTTTTTACTCATCACCCTGCTTGGCTGCCTCAGTTTGCCCGCGTCTGCCGAGGTGTACACCTACACCGACGCCGAGGGAAATCGAGTCTTTACCGACCACCCAAAACCCGGCAATGCCAAGCGCGTCGAGATGGCACCGACCAACTCCATGGGCCAAACCAACGCCCCGCGCGCTCCGGTTGCCTTGGTGCAAACGCCGATCAAGCCGCCGGACTACCAAATGCTGCGGATTCTGGTACCCGAGCCAGACGCGGTGATTAACGACGGTACCGGCGACATAGTGGTCAGCGCCAGCAGCGAGCCGGCCTTGCTGCCCACCCACAACTATCGGCTGATTGTCGATGGCCAACCAAGCGCCGAACCCAGTCGCAGCCCGGTCTTTCCGGTGCAGGGACTGGGCCGTGGCACTCATCAATTGGCGGTAGAGATTCTTGACGCCAACGGCCTCACACTGGAGCGCACCCCCAGCCAACCGCTGCATATCCGCCTTACCTCGCTGGATCAAAAGCGCAAAGCCAGACCCTGCAAAAGGCGTGACTACGGTGTGCGCCCCGAGTGCCCACTAAAAGACAAACCACCGCCCAAGCCGGACATTCCCTTCGTGCCCTTCATCTAGCAGGCCGCTGAAAAACTACTGCGCTCGGCCATGCCGCGTTGAAATCAGCCTCAAAATGCTTATTTACGACCAGTAAACTGCGCTTTTTCGGCTGATTTCGCCTTGCCTGACCCTCGCTCGCTACCTTTTTCAACGACCTACCAAACAACACTGCGCACCGTATTGGTGCGCAGCCCTGCTACCCTGCCTAGACAGTCCCCATTTTGGTTCGCCACGCCCTGCCTGCCTGCCCTAACCAGACCCGTTGGCCCTGATTTCAGGCTGCTTGCGGGCATTTAGTGGGCGTTGGTTTGCTTCTTGCATTTTGCCCTGCACACCTGGGGATACCCGATCATGTCGATTGATGACGCACTGCACCGCTTACTGCTGGACAACCTGACCACTGCAACCATTTTGCTGAATGCCGACCTGTGCCTTGAGTACATGAATCCGGCGGCAGAAATGTTGCTGGCCGTCAGCGCCCTGCGTAACCACGGCCAATTTATCAGCGAGCTGTTTACCGAGTCGCCGGCGGCGCTGAGCTCGCTGCGCCAAGCCGTGCAGAACGCCCACCCCTTCACCAAGCGCGAGGCGGTACTCACTGCGCTGACCGGGCAAACCCTGACCGTCGACTACGCCGTCACCCCGATTCTGCATCGCGGCGCCACCGTGCTGCTGCTGGAGGTGCATCCGCGCGACCGACTACTGCGCATCAGCAAAGAAGAAGCGCAGCTGTCCAAGCAAGAGTCGACCAAGATGCTGGTGCGCGGCCTCGCTCACGAGATCAAAAATCCGCTGGGCGGCATCCGTGGCGCCGCACAGTTACTGGCCCGCGAGCTGCCCAGCGAAGAGTTAAAGGACTACACCAACGTCATCATCGAAGAGGCCGACCGCCTGCGTAATCTGGTCGACCGCATGCTCGGCTCCAACAAGCTGCCGTCGCTGGCCATGACCAACGTGCATGAAGTGCTCGAGCGTGTCTGCAGCCTGGTCGCCGCAGAAAGCCAAGGCTGCATCACTTTGGTGCGCGACTACGACCCAAGCATTCCCGATGTATTAATTGACCGCGAACAAATGATCCAGGCGGTGCTCAATATCGTCCGTAACGCCATGCAGGCGATAGGTATCCACAACGAGTTGAAACTCGGCCGGATCACCCTACGCACCCGCACCTTGCGCCAGTTCACTATCGGCCAACATCGCCATCGGCTGGTCACCAAGGTCGAAATTATCGACAACGGCCCGGGGATTCCTGCCGAGCTGCAAGACACAATTTTCTACCCGATGGTCAGTGGCCGCGCCGACGGCACTGGCCTGGGCCTGGCCATCACCCAAAACATTATCAGCCAGCACCAAGGGCTGATCGAGTGCGAGAGCCATCCCGGCCACACCGTATTCTCGATTTTCCTGCCGCTGGAACAAGGAGCTGTGTCGTCATGAGTCGCACTGAAACCGTCTGGATCGTCGACGACGACCGCTCCATCCGCTGGGTGCTGGAAAAAGCCCTGCAACAAGAAGGCATGACCACCGTCAGCTTTGAAAACGCCGACAGCGTGCTGACGCGCCTGCACCGCGAACAACCGGACGTGATCATCTCCGACATCCGCATGCCCGGCAGCAGCGGCCTCGACCTGCTGGCCAAGCTGCGCGAGCTGTATCCGCGTTTGCCGGTGATCATCATGACCGCCCACTCAGACCTGGACAGCGCAGTCGCCTCCTATCAAGGCGGCGCCTTCGAATACCTGCCCAAGCCGTTCGACGTTGACGAGGCGGTGTCCCTGGTCAAGCGCGCCTTCCAGCACGCCCAAGAACAGCAAGGCATTCTGCAAGCGCCGGCGGAGATCGCCCGCACCCCGGAGATCATCGGCGAAGCGCCGGCCATGCAAGAGGTGTTTCGCGCCATCGGCCGGCTGTCCCACTCCAACATCACCGTACTGATTAACGGCGAGTCCGGTACCGGCAAAGAGCTGGTCGCCCACGCCCTGCACCGCCACAGCCCACGCGCCGCCTCGCCGTTTATTGCGTTGAACATGGCCGCGATTCCAAAAGACCTGATGGAGTCCGAGCTGTTCGGCCACGAGAAAGGCGCCTTCACCGGCGCGGTCAACCTGCGCCGTGGCCGCTTCGAGCAAGCCGACGGCGGCACCTTGTTTCTCGATGAAATTGGCGACATGCCGGCCGACACCCAAACCCGCTTGCTGCGCGTTTTGGCCGACAGCGAATTTTACCGGGTCGGTGGCCACACCCCGGTCAAGGTCAATGTGCGGATCATCGCCGCCACTCACCAGAATCTGGAAACCCTGGTGCAGGAAGGCAAGTTTCGCGAAGACCTGTTCCACCGCCTGAACGTCATCCGCATCCACATCCCGCGCCTAGCCGACCGCCGTGAAGACATCCCGACCCTGGCTCGGCACTTCTTGAGCAGCGCAGCGTTAGAGCTGGCCGTCGAGCCCAAGCTGCTGAAAAGCGAAACCGAGACCTTCCTGCAGAATCTGCCGTGGCCCGGCAACGTGCGCCAGCTGGAGAATACCTGCCGCTGGATCACCGTAATGGCCTCGGGACGCGAAGTGCATGTCGACGACCTGCCGCCCGAGCTGCTGACCCAACCCCAGGACAACTCGCCGGTCAGCAACTGGGAGCAAGCCCTGCGCCAATGGGCCGATCAATCCCTGGCACGCGGCCAGAGCAATCTGCTCGACAGCGCCGTGCCGACTTTCGAGCGGATCATGATCGAGACCGCCCTGAAACACACCGCTGGCCGCCGGCGCGACGCCGCTCTGCTGCTGGGCTGGGGCCGCAACACCCTGACCCGCAAGATCAAAGAGCTGGGCATGAAGGTTGACGGCGATGACGGCGAAGACGAATAAGACCTGAAGCAAACCCCGCAGCACCCAACGGCCCCCAATCGGGGCCGTTGGTGCATCCAGCGCCCCAATGCGGCGCCAAATTCCCCCTCAGCAACCCCGCGCAACCGCCGCAGCAGCGCTACAAGCGCCAATTTCTGCGCCCTCACAGCTCACAGCGTAAATAACTGCAAACTGGCACAGCCCCTGCAATAGGTCTGCTAACTCCAGTTTTGGGGGCCCTGGTACAGGCAGGCCAGGGAATCCCCTCTTTTACAACCACAAGCAAAAGGCCACCCGAGAGGGTGGCCTTTTGGTTTGGCTATGTCCCTGTTACGTGTTGCAAAGCACAAGTCCCGTGACCTTAGGTTTCTGACCCAGATAAATCCGGGGAAAAGAACAGTTTTGGCCCTGCCGGATAGTCAGCGTGCTCGCGCCTGCTTCGCGGATAAATCCGCTCCTACACAAGCCCAGCGCCTGCAATAATTTCATCGACCACCTCCCTGTAGGAGCGGATTTATCCGCGATTGGTCGGTGCAGGCAGCACAAGTATCAAGACTAATTCCCTATCGCGAATAGTTAGCGCACTTGCAACACGTAACAGGGACATAACCTTTGGTTTATTCGCGATATACCGGCCGACTAGCGATACAGCTCACGACGGAAGATCAGCGGCGTAGCGCCCTTGTAGATACCAAAGCTGGCCAGGCCACGGGCTTCGCTGCGCGTAACGCCATCCCAGGCGAAATACAACCAACTCGGCATACTCGGGTAACGAACCTGTACCGAACCGTCGTTGCCACTGCCTGGCGCACTGAGCAGCACACTGCCCACGCCGAGCGCCGGTGCGGTCGAGGTCGGCGCGGTCTCGCCAACCGCTAGGTTGCCGGTGTAGCTATCCAGTGCCAAAGCACCTAATACCGGCGCCGTAGTGCAGGTATCCAGCACTTCTTTCTGGAAGCTACCACTCGCTACACTCTGCCAACTCTCTAGCGTTACCGGCAGCGTCAGGCTCTGCAACTCAGAACCATGGGCATTACCAATACGCAGGCGGCCCAGGCGCACTTCGCTGCCCGGCGTAATAAGGCTACCGATAAGGCTGGTGAAGTCGAAACTGAAAGGCTGACAACTCGCCTGCCCGTTCAAGTAGCAGGCTCCATCAGCATCGGTCAGCGCCGCTGCACTAAAGCCCTGACGGACCGCCGCAATAAAGGGCAAGTCATCCGCAACTGGCACCAGCGCCGGACTGTAGGCCAGCGTCTCGCCGCTCCAGCGATAGCTGCGCGCACCATCGCCGGTGTCCGCACCGCTTGGCGTCACCCCAACCGTACCAACGGCGCTCAAACGCCCGGCAGCATCCAAGGTGGTTTTACCCGTAATCGAGAGATAGGAATCGCGCGGCGGCGTTACCAATAGCCGCCAGAAACTGCCACGGTCATAGTTGCCGGTGGTTCCGCCCGCACGGTTCTTGCCAGTCACGCTCAGGTTCGGCTCCTGCCCGGAGGCAAAAGCCATCGGCTGACCCTGATAGCTGAAACTCTTGAGCGGGTTCGGGTTTACACAACTGGGCGTCAGACTGGCGCTGCCGCTGGCAGTCAGATAGGCCGGAGCAAAGCGCCCAACGTTACCGCTCACGCTAGCGCTGACGGTCTCGCCAAAATAACCGGTTACCGGCGGCGTGGCGGTCAGAGTGAACACCCCAACTTCGGATATCGTCTGACTGACCGTGGTTGTGTTGCTATTGGCCACAGTCCCCAGCACATGGCTGTAACTGCCCGCACTGAGTGTGCCATTGCTGCCACCCGCAGGGGCCAACAGCTGACTACTGAGGGCGATATTGCCGAGCTGAAAGTTCGGCGTGACCAGGTTATCCGCCAGCGCCGCCGCCGTTAGCGGCTCATCGGCGCACGGCGTTCCGACACACTGCCAACCCACGGCCTTTATTTTCAAATTAAAGGCATCACCCGCACGTACGCCACCTGGATACAGCGGGCAACTGATGTCCGCCAAGGTGCAACTGCTGCTGGTGTCGGTTTGCAGCAGCAGGCCATAGGGCCGCGCCACAAACGTGTCGTTACCGGTCATCACCAGCCCGTTATCCACCCCGCTGGTCGGCGTATAACTCGCATTCAACTGCATCTGCCCGGCATCGTCATATTGCACGGTCAGCGCAGCTGTTGCCGCCGCATCGAAGGTCAAGTCGACATTGGTGGCGCTCGCCGTCACCGATTGACCATTCACCAGCACTGGCTTGGTGCCGGTTGCTGGGTTGACGTAAGCCGCACTGAACTGCAACCGGCGCGGCAAGCCATCAGTAAAGCCAGGAACACAGGCCTGGCTACTGTCACCCTCCTTGACGGCGCGCAGCACAATCGCAGCCTGCTGCTTGGCGGCTATCAGGTTGGGCACATCAAAAATAAAACCGCTGCTGGCAAAGTTAATTGCACAACTGGTGGGCGACGCCCCCGACGTGGTGCATTGCGAGACTTGGGAAACCGCAGGACTCGCGCCGATCACATCCAGCGCCACCGATTCCGCAACGCTATGCCGCAAAGACACGTTGCCAGCGCCATTGGTAAAACTAACCGCTTGCGTCGTAGTTCCCGTCGCCGCTGTCGCCCGCAACGTCGCACTGACACTACCCGCATAGAAACTGCTACAAGCCGCATTGGCGCAAGCCTGCAAGGTTACCGTTTCTGGATTGCAGGTAAGCCCGGCGCCGTCGTGGATTATCTGAATATGGTCAAGCACCACGCATGGATGAGTGGCGGCGAGGTCCAGTAACACATCGGCATTGCTGATTTCATAATTATAAACATGCACTTCATCAAAGCGGCCATCGGCCGAATTTGCCGTACCATTTTGCCCAATAAAACTGCTACGGCTATCACCAAAGT
>JAIERD010000299.1 GCA_019747155.1 Pseudomonadaceae bacterium | reverse complement strand
GCGATGGCCTCCAGTCCGTCCTTGGCCGGAGTGACCCTGAGGCCAACGTCATCGAGCAGCGCGGTGAGGGCATAGATGTTACGTATATCGTCGTCCACCAGTAACACGCGACTGCCCGCCAAGGGGTTGTCGTTGTGCACCGACAGCGCGGGTTGCGGGTCGCGGACCTCGGCGAGGAAACCCTGCACTGCGGCGCTGAGACCGCCCAGATCATTACCCGACTTGCGCACCACCACCGCCGAGTAGCGGCGCAGTCGTTGCAGGTTGTACTGGGTGACGTCTACCCCGGTATTGATCACCACCCGCGTGCCGTTGAGCGGGCGCTGGCTGTTGAGGGCCTCAAGCAGGTCGAAGCCATCCTGATCCGGCAGGTCGAGATCGATCACCAGGGCATCGAAGCGCGCCTCCCCGTAGGCCATCCGCGCCGCCTCGGCGCTGGCGCTGGCCACCACGGTGAAACCCAACTGCTGCAAGTGCTCGCGGTAGTACTCGCGCTCAACCTCGATGTCCTCGACCAATAGCAGATGCCCCGCCTCCTCTGGTCCCTGCTGCAGGCCTTCGAAGACCCGCTCCAAGTCACCGCGACCAATGGGTTTGACCAAATAGCGCGTGCCCTCCTCCTTCCAGTCCGCCGGCTGCGGTATGCAGGAGATAATGTGCACCGGCGTCCCCCGGTGCATCATCAGGCTGCGCAAGCGCCGGTAGATCTGCCAACCGCTGATGTCAGGCAACAGAATGTCGAGAATCACCGCACTGAAGCGCTCCTCCTGCAGCAACTCGATGGCCTGCTTGCCGCTGCGGCAATGCACAGTGGCGAACCCATGACTCTGCGCCTCCTCGGCAATCACTGCGGCGAAGTTGTCGTCGTCTTCGACGATCAACACCGCACTGCCATGCCCTTTGCGCTGCGGCGCCTCGATGAGCGCCTCGCTCTGCAGCCCTGGCGTCACCGCCACCGGCAGCTCGACGATAAAGCACGAGCCCTGGCCAAGCGTACTCTCCATGCGGATCTCGCCGTCCAAGGCCACGACCAGTTGGCGGGTGATGGCCAAGCCCAGTCCGGTACCGCCGAAACGCCGACTGGCGGATCCGTCGATTTGCTGGAAGGCCTGGAAAATCCGCTCGTGCTGCTCCGCCGGGATACCGATGCCGGTGTCGCGCACGGCGAAACGCAGCTTTTCACGGCCGTCGCCACAGGGCCGACTGCTTACCGCCAGCTCCACTTCGCCGTGCTCGGTGAACTTGAGCGCGTTCGACAGCAGGTTACGCAGGATCTGGTGCAGGCGCCCACGGTCGCTGTGGATGACCCTCGGCACACTGGGCTCCAGCCGGGTGCTCAAGCGCAAGCGCTTGATCTCGGCCATCGGGCGCAGGCTGGCATCCAGCTCGACCAGCATGTCCTGCATGTTCAGCGGCTCCAGCTTGAGCTGCATGCGCCCAGCCTCAACCCTGGCCAGGTCGAGCACGTCATTGATTAACTGCAGCAGATCACTGCCGGCGCGGTGGATGATGTCGGCATGTTTAGCCTGCTTTTCGCTAAGGTTGCCGGTACTGTTCTGCCGCAGTTGGTCGCTGAGGATCAGGATGCTGTTAAGCGGCGTGCGCAGCTCGTGGGACATATTGGCGAGAAACTCAGATTTATACCGGCTGGCCAGGATCAGCTGCTCGGCCTGGTCACGCAGACGCTGCTCGGCCGCCTTGCGCGCCTGCAGATCGATCAGGTTGAGCAGGTAGCTCGCCCCTGCCTCATGGGCTAGCACACTCAGGCTCAACGCCACCGGAATGACCTCGCCAGTGTCGCGAAGAGCTTCATATTCGTTGGACTCTACTGCTGCGCTGCTGTCGTGCACCAGCACCGCGAGGTCACTGACCTCAGGCAGGAAGCGCCGCACCCGCTCGCCCAGCAGAGCCTCCTGGCTACAATCGAGCAACTCGGCGGCGCTCTGATTGGACATCTCAATGCGCCCATCGGGGCCACACAGCAGCGTGGCCACCGGTAAGCGTTCCACCAGCATGCGAAAGCGCTCTTCGCGCTCGCGCAACTGGGCGTTCACCAGTTGGTTAGCGCTCAACTCGCGTTCGCGCAGCCACAGGTAGCCACCCACCAACAGGGACAACAGCACCACCGCAGCCAAGCCCATCCACAGGCTGAAGACCAGAGACTTGTTGCCCTGAGCGGCCTCGTACTCGGCGGTGCTGCTGAGGCTGAGCAGCCACGTACGGCCGAACAAGGCCAGCTGCTGCTCGATATGGAAACGCGGCTCCAGCGTGGATGCGCTGCTCTCGTCCAGCAGAATATTGGACGAGGACTGCTCATCGACAATCTTGATCCGGAACAGCGTGTTCTGGGCGCCGAGTATCCCATCCATCAAATCATTCAGGCGAAAGGTGCCGCCGACCATCCCCCGCAACGCATCCATGCGTTCCGCTGCGGTGGTTAAAGGGGCGTCCTGCCGGTACACCGGCAGATACAGAATCACGCCACTCTGCGGGGCCTGATCGGTTTCCTGACGGAGCAGCAGCGGCCCGGTGATCACCGCCACGCCGGTGCGCCCAGCGTTATCGGCGGCCTCGCGACGAACCGGCTCGGTGAGCATGTTAAAGCCCACGGCCCGGCGGTTGCGCCAGTCCAGCGGGCTGATGTAGTTCACCAGCAGGTACTCCTCACTACTGGGTTCTGCGGGGATGATGCGAAAATCCTTGCGTCCACTGGCCTGCATGCCGGCCAGAAAACCCTCGACCTGCCCGGCCCGCAGATAGCTGGACCAGGACACCGCCTGAATGCCGGGGTAGCGCTCCTGTACATGCAACTGATCGACCGCGCGCGTCCATTGTTCGAGCGATACTTGGTCGCTGCCGACTATCAGCCCAGACATGCCGCGCAGCACCATCTCGTAGGCCCGCATGCGCGACTCGACGCGCTGCTTGACCTCCTGGCTCTCCAACTGGAAGCGCTGCTGGGCCTCCTCACGACCGCGCTGCTCCAATACCTGCCATTGCCACAGCATCGGTGCCCCCAAGCCAAACAACAGGGCCAGGGCCACCAGCACGGGAATCCAGGGTTTATGGGGGAGAGGGGTTGACCTAACGTCCATGCGACCTCCTGTGCGGTCCTTGCTTGGCAAACTTGTGCGCAGTGGCCACAAGTCACGGGGGCGACTGCAGAGAGTCGCCTCTGACAGTCTAGTCAGGAATCGACCTGGCGTTTTGCCGCACATCGGCGGCGAACACCTCAGCTCTCGCGGCGATACTCACCCGGCGACTTGCCGGTCCACTTCTTGAACGCGCGACGAAAATTCGACGGGTCGCTAAAGCCCAGTAGAAAGGCGATTTCGTACAGCGGCAAGTGGGTGGTGGTCAGGTATTGCAGGGCCAGGCGTTTACGCACCTCGTCGAGCACCTGTTGATAGCTGGTGCCCAGTGTGGACAGGTGCCGACGCAGGCTGCGGCCGCTGGTGTGCAAGGCCTGGGCGGCACTTTGCAGGTCGGGGAAATCGCCGGGGCGGGCCAGCAATAAACGCCGCACCCGGGTTAGCAGGCCGTCTTGCACATCGAGGGTAGCCAGCAAGGCTTCGCATTGCTGCTCGCACATCTGCACAGTGCCGGGATTGGCCAGCGCCATCGGCCGCTCAAGGTAATTCTGCGGCAGGCTCAGCCAGTGATAGGGCTGGTCAAACTGCACCGTCACGCCAAACACCTCGGCGTAACGAGCCGCATAGGCCGGCGCTGGATAGGCGAAGCCGAGTGCCAGGCCCTTCAACTCGCTACCGACTAAGAACCGCGCGATGCTGTACAGGCTGGCCAATAAGCCCTCGACCGCAAAGCGACTGAGCGGCCCCATCGGCATCGACTCCACCGCACGCAATTGCAGCCGGCCAGGCTGCTCAATAATGTCCAGGTCAAAAGCCAGGCCCAAGACCCGGTAGTACTTCAGGGCAAACTGAATCGCCTGGCCGAGGTTGGCGCTGGCCAGCACCGCATAACCCAAAATCCCGTGGGTCGAGACGTTCAGCCGCTGGCCCAGCAACAGGCCCAGGGCCGGCTCCTGGCAGCGTTGCAGGGCGGCGCTGGCGAGCAAATTAAAGTCGATAAACGACAAGCGGCCATTGGGGTTATCCAGCGTTTGCGGCTTGACCTGGGCGACGCGAAACAGCTCGGCGCGGCTGACGCCCAGCTCCCCCGCCAGCCCCAGCAAGGCTTCAACGTAGGCGACTGGCACCAGTTCGGCGGTGAGCATTAATGGTGATTTCATGGCTTATTCTTATTGTGTTATTGGCCAGATATGACCCAAATATTGGCTGAAGATAACCTTGGCGAGCCCCCCATAACAAGCCCATAGTGACAAATGAAATAGGCCCATCACGCGCAGGGAATCTCTATGGTCAGCAGCACCCCGGATGGTTTGCAGATTCGTCCACGGCAGTTGGATTTTGACTTGCCCAACCCGCTGCCGCGCCACTGGCATGGCGGCGACGCCTTCAAGACCCACCTGTTCGACGCCATGTCGGTGCTGTTCCCCGATGGCGAGCGATTCTTTATCGACTCGGTACGGCTGTTTCGCGAGCAAATCGCCGACCCGGTATTGAACGAGCAAATCCGCGGTTTTATCGGTCAGGAAGGCCATCACAGTCGCGAGCATCTGGACTACAGCGCCCGCCTGCGTGAACTCGGCTATGACATTGACTACCTGGAGCGTGGCCTCAAACGCCGCCTGGGCTTTGTGCAAAAGCACCTGCCAGCGGCGGCGCAACTGGCCTCCACTGTCGCGGTGGAACACCTGACGGCGATTCTGGCCGACGCGCTGCTGAGCAATCAACGAATGATGGGCGGCGCCGACCCCACCGTGGCCAAGTTGTGGCGCTGGCACGCGCTGGAGGAGACCGAGCACAAGGCCGTGGCCTTTGATGTGTTCCAGCAGGTGCACGGCAGCCGTTGGTTGCTGCGCCGGGCCATGTTGCAGAGCACCTTCTTCTTCACCTTCGACACCACCAAAGGCCTGATCCATATGCTCAAACGCGACGGCCTGCTGTGGAACTGGCGGATCTGGCGCGATGGGCTGGTTTGGCTGTGGGGTAAAGAAGGCATATTCCGCAAACTGGTGCCGGCCTACCTCGACTTCTACAAGGACGGCTTTCAGCCCTGGCACCACAACAACCTGCACCTGGTCGAAGCCTACCGCGCCGAGTTCGATGCGCCAGTAACCGAGGCCCACCCGACGCCGGCAATGGCCTGCTGAGTCAGTAGAGCTAACACCCGCCAAAGGCCCAAAATTGGGCCTTTGGCGTTTCTGTCAGCAGCACTTAACAACTCAACAGTTACCCCAACCATTCGATTGGCTGCACCACCATGGCCGCATATGACCTTCACATTGGCTGATGTGAACCTGTGCCCGCCTTCGCTAGCCAGCCATAGTTCAAGCACCTTAATTGCCGACTCAGGGAGTCATCATGGCCAGTACCACACCGGCAGGTTTGCAGATTCGCCCGCGTCATCTGGACTTTAATTTGCCCAGCCCACTGCCGCGTCACTGGCACGGCGGCGATGCTTTCAAGACCCATTTATTCGACGCCATGTCGGTGCTGTTCCCCGATGGCGAACGCTTCTTTATCGACTCGGTGCGCCAGTTCCGCGACCAGATCAGCGACCCGATACTCAAGGAGCAGATCCGTGGTTTTATCGGCCAGGAAGGCCACCACAGCCGTGAGCATCTGGAGTACAGCAACCGGCTGCGCGAACTGGGTTACGACATCGGTACCATCGAGCGCCGCGCCCAGGCACGGATTCGCTTCACCCAGAAGAAATTCTCACCAGAGCGCCAGCTGGCCGCCACCGCAGCGCTGGAGCACATCACCGCGATCCTCGCCGATGGCCTGCTGAAAAACCCCAAGGCTCTGGACGGCGCCATCCCGCAGATGAGCCGTCTGTGGCGCTGGCATGCCCTGGAAGAAACCGAGCACAAGGCGGTGGCCTTCGATGTGTACAACCAGGTCTGCGGCAGCCGCAAATTGCTGCGCCGGGCGATGCTGATGGGCACCTTCTTTTTCGTCTTCGACACCAGTCGCGGCATGCTGCACATGCTCAAAGAAGATGGACTGCTGTGGAACTGGCGACTATGGCGCGATGGCTTGCAGTGGACCTGGGGCAAGCAGGGGATCTTCCGCCCGCTGATCGGCGCCTACCTGGATTTTTTCAAGGCCGGCTTCCACCCTTGGCAACACAATAACCTCGACTTGCTGGAGCAATTTCGCGACGAGTTCGAGCCACCCGTCAGCGCCGCCGCCTGAAACTAAACAAGCCCCGCGAGGGGCTTTTTTGTGGCTCGGTACAAGTGGTGTGCTAAAGACTAAATCGTAGGGTGGGCTTCAGCCCACCGCCTCTAAAGGCCGCAATATTGGTGGGCTAAAGCCCACCCTACGCAAAGCACATCGCCGAGCCCGTGCAACGCAACAGCTAACGAGACACAGCCTTTTTATAACTACCTGATGCTTCTGACAGCAACCGGCATCAACCTTTACGCCTGCAAAAACCGCTGGGTATCGGCGGCGCTTTGGGCGGGGATTTCTTCCATGGGGATATGCCCGACGCCGGCATACACCTGCACCTGAATCGACGGCAAATCGCGCTGCCAGAGCGACACATGGCTGGGTGAAATCCAGCGGTCGCGAGCGCCCCAGAGCAACAACGTGGGTGCTTGAATGGCCGCCACCCGCGCCGGGGTCGTGTGCAATTGGTCGCGATTAACCTGCAGCAACACCCGGAAGATTTCCATCATCGCCTGACGATTACCCGGCCGCCGGCTGAGGTCGTAGTAACGGTCAACCACCCCTGGCTGAATCCGCTTCGCGTCGCCATACACTTCTTTAATCCCCTGGGCGATCAGCGCCCGTGGCATCCACAGCGGCATCAACCGAGTGGCACCGGGCAGCGCCGCCGAAGCGATCATCCACGGCACCTTGGCCATCGGGTAGCCGGCGGGGTCGATCAGCACCAGCTTGGTCACCCGCTCGGGCTTGAGCAGGGCATAGTTCCAGGCGATGTAGCCGCCCAGCGAGTTGCCGACAATCGAGGCCTTACTCACGCCCAGATGATCGAGCAGCAAGTCCAACACCTCGATCATCCGCTCGGCCGTGTACACACCATCTCGGGGCGGCCCGGTGAGGCCAAAGCCCGGCACGTCGAAACGAATCACCCGGTAGTCGGCGGCAAAGGCCGGCAACCAGGCGTCCCAGGTGTGCAGCGAGGCCACCACGCCGTGGATCAGCACCAGCACCGGCTTATTGCGGTCACCCTCA
>JAIERD010000008.1 GCA_019747155.1 Pseudomonadaceae bacterium | reverse complement strand
CTGTCGTGGTCGTCATCGTCATCGCAGATGGCGTGGTTGGCGCGGAAGGTCGCCACTTCGATGATCTCGCGGCCAAAGTGCACATGCACCAATTTGAACCGGCGGCCAATTACCCGGGCGTTGCGAAACTCCGCGCGCACCTGTTCTGGGGTGGCGCTGGTGGCAACGTCAAAATCTTTGGGATTTATATTGAGCAGTAGGTCGCGTACGCAACCGCCGACCAGATAAGCCTGGTAACCGGCTTGTTGCAGGCGGTCGACCACGCTGACCGCGTAGCGGCTCAGGTCGGCACGTCGCAAGGGATGCTGGTTGTTATTCAGCACGATCGGGCTGCTGCGCTTAAGGGGCTTACGGCGCAAGGGCGAGCGGAGTTTTTGCAAGAACTTCTTCAGCATGGGCGTCACTATTTGACGGGGCGATTTTGACAGGATAGCGGCCAAAATCAGCAATGGCCCCAGGATAGGCGCCGATTCTAGCATTGGCTGGGGGAGATGGTGTAGCAAGCGTGCTTAGCGGGCAAAGCTACTGGGGGAGCCGAGGCTCCCCCACAAGTAGATGCGTGCTGTGTTTTTATTATTATTACGGGCTTGTTGTTTTTGTTGGTTGCCCGGTTTCCGCGCTCTTCGCGCTGGAAATACTCCTAAGCCAGGAGTGAAAAGAAACGGATTACTTTGGATGCTGACCTTGCCATGCTCGCCGATGTCATTAAACATCTAACGTTCAACCAGTTCAGGCGCTGCCTTGGGCAGTTTTATTGTTCTCGGCCTGGTTGTGGGGCGAACCCCGCAAGTACTTATTTCGTCAACCCGTTGTTCCAAAAGAATCAGTTTGCTGCGCCTGCGCATTGTTGTTTTTGTTGTGCTGCAGTCGATACGTCTTGTTTTTATTATGGTTTTTGCTGGTTTTTATTGTTCTTGTACTAGAGATATAGCAGAACCCGTGCCAGTTTTTAAAAATCGTTTAAAATCAGCATGTTAGGTTTTTTGGTGGTGGTCTTCAGGCATAAAAAAGCCGGGGCCTTGTTACTCTAGGCCCCGGCTTTTGTTACTGAGTGTGAATTGGGTAACGCGAGTTTTGAACTATGCCGCACGCTTTCGGTCGGCGGCGGTAAGGGTCTGTTGCCGTTTAATCGCGAGCCGCGTTGCCGCGAGAAATGGTCCCCGGTTAGGCGCAGTACGCAGGTAATGGTTATTCCCTTGCCAAGTCCTGCAACAACAGCGGGGGCCATTTCTCGCTCAACCCGAAGGGCCGGGCCTGTTTTTGCGCGAGGCGGCGTTTCTCGTCGCTTATTTGGAACAACCAAACCGCGCTCCTCGTGCCTTACCTCGCGTAAAAACAGGCTCCGGCGCGGCCGCGAATGAAACGGCAACAGACCCTAAGGATTGCTGACTGCGCCAGCTTTGCGCCGTGGAATCCCCAGGCGTTGGCGGCGCTCCCACAGGCATTTACGGCTGATGCCGAGTTTGCGCGCGAGCTCGGTTTCGGTCATGTGGTCCTGATGCTCAAGCACGAAATGCTGAAAGTAATCCTCCAGCGACAGGTCTTCAGTCGGCTCGTTAGTGGTGCTGCTGGCACCTTGCTGGGGCAGCATGCCGATAAAGTCGTCATCTTCCAGATCGTCTAGCTCGATATCGATACCGAGCAGCTCGACTGAAATTTCCGTGCCTTCGCAAAGGATTACTGCTCGCTCAATGGCGTTTTCCAGTTCGCGAACGTTACCCGGCCAGGTGTAGTGGCGGATGGCTTGCTCGGCCTCGTAACTGAAATGCAGGTCGGTTCGGCCCATTTTGGCGCTTTGGCGGGCAAGAAAGACGTCGGCAATTTCGCCGACATCACTGCCGCGTTCGCGCAGCGACGGCAGCTTCAGGGCGATCACGTGCAGGCGGTAATACAGGTCTTCGCGAAATTGGCCGATTTTGGCCAGGGTTTTCAGGTCGCGGTGGGTGGCGGCGATTAGGCGCACATCGACCTTTTGCGACTGCACCGAGCCAACCCGGCGGATCTCACCCTCTTGCAACACGCGCAACAAGCGCGCCTGGGCTTCCAGTGGCAGCTCGCCGATTTCATCGAGAAAAAGGCTGCCGCCATCGGCCGCTTCGACCAGTCCGGCGCGGCCCGCAGTGGCGCCGGTAAAGGCGCCTTTCTCGTGGCCGAACAATTCTGATTCGATCAAGGATTCTGGAATGGCTGCGCAGTTGACCGAAATCATCGGCGCTTTGGCGCGGCGCGACAAATTGTGCAGCGCGCGGGCCACCAATTCTTTGCCTGTGCCGGATTCGCCTTGAATCAGCACCGTTGAGTCAGTTGGCGCGACCCGGCGAATCTTGTTGTAAAGGTCTTGCATCGGCGCGCAGGAGCCAATAATGCCGATCTCGCTGTCGACATTGGCGCCGGCTTTGTCGTTGCTGGCGCGGCCACTGCTGCTGGCGGCGCTGCGTTCGGCCGGAGCGCTTTTACTGTCTTGGCGATCACGCAAAATGCGCGCCACGGTTTGCAGCATTTCGTCGTGGTCGAAGGGTTTGGCGATGTAGTCGATCGCGCCCATCTTCATTGAGTCTACGGCCGAGCGCAGGCTGGCATAGCTGGTCATGATCAGCACCGGCGCGCCTTGCGCCAGCTTGATCATTTCGGTGCCGGGCGCGCCCGGCAAGCGTAGATCGCTAACGATCAGATCGAAGCTGGCGATGCTGAAGCGTTCTTGCGCCTCTTGCACCGAGCCGGCTTCGCTGACCTGATATTGGTTGCGCTCAAACAGGCGACGCAGCGCTGAGCGGATGATGGTTTCGTCTTCGACGATGAGAATGTGCGGCATCAATTAAAGCTCTCTCGACGGTCTGAGGTGGCGGCGGATGGCGCATCTATATGCCTAGGCAGCGTTACCCGAAAGCGAGTGCCTCGCTGGCGCTCGGAGTCGGCTGGGCTGTCAATGGTGATCTGCCCATAATGCTCTTCCACGATCGAATAGACCAGTGCAAGGCCGAGGCCGGTGCCCTGGCCGGGATCTTTGGTGGTGAAAAACGGTTCGAACAGACGGTCGATAATGGCTTTGGGAATCCCCGTGCCTTCATCTTCAACCAGCAGTTCGACGGTCTGTGCCGAGGCCTCGGTTTTGACCCGAATAGCGCCGCCGGCGGTGGAGGCGTCGCGGGCATTGGACAGTAGGTTGATCAGTACTTGCGCGAGGCGTTGCGGGTCGCCGCTGACTAAATGCTGCGGGTCGCAGAGGTTGAAAAACTGCACATCGACGCTGTCACGATTGAGCGACAGCAAGCTGATGGCTTCCTGGGCGACGTCTGCCAGACAGACGACTTCTTCGTTGTGCTGGTGATTGCCGGCGTGGGCAAAGCTCATCAACGACTGGACGATGCGCGACACCCGTTTGGTTTGCTGCAAGATTTGCGTGCTGATCTCGCCGAGTTCGGCGTCATCTTCGCGCTCGTAGCGCAAGTTTTGCGCCAGGCAGGCAATCCCGGTGATGGGGTTACCAATCTCGTGGGCAACCCCGGCCGCCAGGCGTCCAATCGAGGCCAGGCGCTCCGAGTGGGCCAGCTTGTCTTCCAGTAATTGGGTGTCGGTGAGGTCTTCGAGCAAAATCACCAAGCCGGTATTGCCCGGCGAGAGCGGCTCGCTGATCGCCGCTTTACGCAGGTTAAGCCAGCGCACCTGGCCGTCGAGCATGATCCGTTGTTTATGCAAATGCTCCACCGGCAATTGCACGAAGCACTCGAGCAGGCCTCTCCAGGGTTCATCCAGGGTGCTTAAGCATGAGCCAATCACCTGCTGGGCGGAGATTTGCGTGAGGTCTTCCAGGGCCAGGTTCCACATCAGAATTTCCTGATCTTTGGCCAGCGAGCAAACGCCCATGGGCAGTTCTTGCAGGGTTTGCCGGTGATAGCGGCGCAGGGTGTCGAGCTCAGCGGCCAGGCCGGTGAGGCGCGAGCGGTAGTCTTCCAGGCGGCTCTCAATAAAGTGAATGTCCTCGCTGACGTAGCTCTCATTGCCGGATTTATACGGCAAGAAGGTCTCGACCATTTCGGTCGCCACGCCAGGACCCATCAGCCCGGAAAGGTTGGCCTCCAGCCGGTCGCGCAGACGCCGCAGGGCATAGGGGCGGTGCTCATCAAAGGGCAGTTGCAGGTCGCGCAGCGCTTGTTCGACTTCTTTTTGCGCGGCCATCGCCCCCAGCGGCTTGGCCAGTTGGTTGGCGAAATCCTGCGGTGAGTGGACCAGCAGCTCCCGGCGTTGTGGCCGCGAGACATTGTCGACGGCGCAGGCTTCGGCGGCGCTGCATTCTTCACTGCTGGCTTCGGTAAACAGCGACACCAGGGTGAGGGCGAGGATATTGACTGCCAGCGAGGCGATGGCGGCTAAATGCCAATTGCTGTCGCTGAGTACGTAAGTCACGTCGAGAAACGGCAGGCGAATTTCTTGCAGATTGAGTAGCAGTGGCAGCAAGGTGCTGAACAGCCAGACGCTGATGCCAGCCAGTAAGCCGGCAATAAAACCGCGACGATTGGCGGCCGGCCAATACAGTACCGCCAGCACCCCAGGCAGAAACTGTAGGGTGGCGACGAACGAGGCAATACCTAAGTTGGACAGGTCTTGCTCGGCGCCGAGCAACAAATAAAAGCCGTAGGCGGCCATGATGATGGTGGCAATCAGCGCCCGCCGGGTCCACTTCAGCCAGCGGTAGATATCGCCCTCGGCCGGCGGCTGATACAGCGGTAACACCAGGTGGTTGAGGACCATGCCGGACAGCGCCAGGGTCATCACGATAATCAAACCGCTGGCGGCCGATAGCCCGCCGATGTAGGCGATCAGGGCCAGCAACTCACTGTTGGCGGCAATCCCCAAACCGAGGGTGAAGTATTCCGGATTGGTCGGTGTGCCGAGCTTGAGACCGGCCCAGAGAATTGGCGGTACGGCCAGGCTGAACAGCAGCAAAAACAGCGGGAAGCCCCAACTGGCGGTGACCATGGCGCGCGGGTTGAGGTTCTCGCTAAAGGCCATGTGGTACATGTGCGGCATGACGATGGCGGAGGCGAAGAACATCAGCAGCAGGGTGCGCCATGGGCCCTCGTCTAGCGGGGTGCGCAGGGCTTCCAGGGTTTCATGGTTTTGCCTGAGCCAGTTGCTCAGCTCGCCGAAACTGCCAAACACGCCGTAGACCGCATACAGGCCAATGCAGGCCATGGCGACCAGCTTGACCAGCGACTCGAAGGCAATCGCAATCACCAAGCCCTGATGTTTGCCGCGCGCCGCCACGTGGCGCGAACCAAACAAAATGGTGAACAGAATGATCAGCGCACAAAAGCTCAGGGCCACGCGGTTTTGCACCGGTTCGTGGGTGAGGATACCGATGGAGTCGGTGACCGCTTGAATCTGCAACGCCAGCAGCGGCAACACCCCGATCAACATGAATATGGTGGTCAGGGTGCCGGCCCAGGTGCTGCGAAAACGAAAGGCAAACAGGTCGGCCAGCGAGGCCAATTGATAGGTGCGGGTGATGCGTAAAATTGGGTAGAGCAGCACCGGCGCCAGCAAAAAGGCCGCCGAGATCCCCAGGTAAATGGCTAAGAAGCCATAGCCATACTGGTAGGCCAGCCCGACGGTGCCATAGAAGGCCCAAGCGCTGGCGTACACCCCCAGCGACAGGGTGTAGGTCAGGGGGTGGCGAATCACCCAGCGGGCGATCCAGCCGCGCTCGGTAATCCAGGCCACACCAAACAGGACTAATAGATAGCCGGCGCTGATCAGGATCAGCTGGCTGAGGTTAAAGCTCGTCAGCATCAGGTTGGCTCTGCGAATACAGGTAAAGGGCGGTCAGCGGGGTTGGCCGGCGCAGATCAGAGCTCATCGGCATCCCGTTGGCTCTGGAGGATAAAGGTCACCACGATCAGAATCAGCCACAGCAGATAAGGGCGATACCAATCACCATTGGCGTCGATCCACCAATCCATGATGGCCGGGGAGAACAGGTAAATTCCCACCACCAGGAGCAGCACCAGTCGGTAGATGTACATGGGGCATGTCTCGTGTTGAATATCGGCCCATGGTAGCGGATCGCCACCGGCATAAGCCATTGGCGGGGGAGTGGGAATGATAGGGAGTGAGTTGGCCGTAGGCGATAATCGGCTGCGCTTACAGTAGTTGCGATTCGGGCAGGCTGAGCACTCGCGGGATGAGCGCGGGCTGCCAGTGCTGGGCGGCCCACTGCAAAATTTCACTGGGGCTGAGCTCCAGCAACTCGGCCGGCGCCGCTTGGCCTAGCGCGCGCAACGCGCGCAGTAGCAAGGGTCGCGCTTGCGCAATCGGCAGTGGCGGGGCCCGGTAAGACTTGCCAAGTTTGTGGCCGTCCGGCTGGGTGATCAGCGGCACATGCAGGTAACTCGGGGTCGGTACGCCGAGCAGCTCTTGCAGGTAGAGCTGGCGCGGGGTGGAGTCGAGCAGGTCGGCGCCACGGACTATGGCGTTGATGCCTTGCGCGGCGTCGTCAATTACCACCGCCAATTGATAGGCGTACAGGCCATCGCGGCGGCGGATGACAAAGTCGCCCACCTCGCGGCCCAGGTGCTGGGCAAAGTTGCCTTGCACGCGGTCGGTAAACTGATAGCTCAGCTCGGGTACGCGCAGGCGAATCGCCGCGTCTGTCCACGGATGGCCAGCATTACGGCACAGGCCTGGGTAAATGCCCTGATAGGGCTCGAGTTGCTTGCGAGAACAGCTACAGGCATAGGCCAGGCCTTGGCTGAGCCAGCGTTGCAATACCTCGGCGTAGGCAGCGTGGCGCTCGCTTTGGCGCATAACCTGGCCATCCCATTCAAAGCCGTAACTTTCCAGGGTGGTTAAGATCGCCGCCTGGGCGCCAGGCACTTCGCGGGGCGGGTCGAGGTCTTCGATGCGCAGCAGCCAACGACCGCCGACCGCGCGGGCATCCAAATAAGAGGCGAGCGCCGCCACCAGCGAGCCAAAGTGCAGATAGCCACTGGGGGTTGGCGCAAAGCGGCCAATATAAGGCAGCGGGTTCATAGTTACGTGTTGGAGACCGACTGTAGGGTGGGCTTCAGCCCACCAGTTCTGTTGCGTTCAGATGCGGTGGGCTGAAGCCCACCCTACGAAACTACGTTTTGCGCTCAACAGGTAACTGGCGCTGAACCAATTTAAAGGCGCAACCCAGAAACAACACGGGGCGCCGAAGCGCCCCGTACTGGGATCAGGAACCGATCTGTTTTTCGCGGATTTCCGCCAG
>JAIERD010000414.1 GCA_019747155.1 Pseudomonadaceae bacterium | reverse complement strand
CTGTTGGATAACGGCTATCACACCTCCTGGTTCGGCAAGAACCACAATACCCCGGCGTTCCAGGCCAGCCAGGCAGGCCCTTTTGGCCAGTGGCCGACCGGCATGGGCTTCGAATACTTCTACGGTTTTGTCGGCGGTGACGCTAATCAGTGGGCGCCGAACCTGTTCCGTAACACCACCGAAATCTACCCGTTCGAGGGTAAGCCGGGCTGGAACCTAACCACCGCCATGGCGGATGACGCCATCGACTGGATGCATCGCATGCACGCGCTGACCCCGGGCACGCCATGGCTGCTCTATTACGCGCCAGGCGCCACCCATGCACCGCACCACCCGACCCCGGAGTGGATCAAAAAAGTCAGCGACATGCACCTGTTTGATCAGGGCTGGAACAAACTGCGCGAGACCATCTTCGCCAACCAGAAGAAGCTCGGCGTGGTGCCGGAAAATGCCCAGCTGTCTGACTGGCCCAAGGACATCCTGCCCGAGTGGGATTCGCTGGATGCCGATAGCCAGAAGATGTACATCCGCCAAGCCGATGTATTCGGCGCCTATGCCGCCTACAACGACCACGAGATTGGCCGGGTGATTCAGGCGGTAGAAGACACCGGCGATTGGGACAACACCCTGATCATCTATATCACCGGTGACAACGGTACCAGCTCCGAAGGACAGATGTTTGGTACGCCGAACGAGGTGGCCATGTTCAACGGCGTGCAGGTGCCGGTAAAACTGCAGCTGGAAAAATTCTACGATGCTTGGGGCAATGCCGAAACTTACCCGCACATGGCCGCTGGCTGGGCGTGGGCGTTTGATACCCCGTTCCCGTGGGTCAAGCAGGTGGCCTCAGCATTGGGCGGCGTGCGTCAGGGCATGGTTATGTCTTGGCCGGCAGTGATCAAAGACAAAGGCGGGATTCGCAGCCAGTTCCATCACATTATCGACATCATGCCGACCATTCTGCAGGCCACTAGTATTCAGGCGCCCAAGGTGGTGGACGGTATTGCGCAGAAGCCGATTGAAGGGGTGAGCATGCTGTACACCTTCGACAAAGCCAATGCTAAAGCGCCGACACAACACTCAACCCAGTATTTTGAAATGTTCGGCAACCGCGCTATCTATCATGATGGCTGGTGGGCCAGCACCAAGGTGGTCCGCGTGCCTTGGGATGTGACCGCCAAGGCCACCGACCCGATGAGCATGGAGTGGGAGCTGTATAACCTCGACGAGGATTACTCGCAGTCCACTAACGTGGCGGCCAAGCACCCTGAGAAGCTCAAGGAGCTGCAGGCGCTGTTTATGAGCGAGGCACGTAAGTATCAGGTATTGCCACTGGACACCTCGGTACTGTCGCGCATGATCACCCCACGCCCCAGCATCACTGCCGGACGCAACGAGTTCAGCTGGACGCGTCCGCTGACTGGCACGCCCAATGGTGATGCACCGAGCCTACTGAACACCTCTTACAGCATCACTGCTGAAGTGGAGATTCCAGCCACCGGGGCCGAAGGTATGCTGATTACCCAAGGCGGTAAATTCTCCGGCTACGGTTTCTATGTGAAGGACAGTAAGCCCGTGTTCCTGTGGAACCTGCTCGATCTAGAGCGAGTCCGCTGGGCCGGTGAACAGGCCTTAACCCCGGGTAAACATGTGCTGGAGTTTGACTTCAAGTACGACGGTATGGGCCCTGGCACGCTGGCTTTCAACAGCTTCTCCGGGGTCGGCCGCGGCGGTATGGGCACCCTAAAGGTGGACGGCAATGTGGTGGCCCAGCAGGAAATGAAGAAGACGCTGCCCTTTACCTTGGCCTGGGATGAAAACCTCGACATCGGCTCTGACACCCTCACTGGGGTTAACGATGCCGATTACCTGCCACCGTTCGCCTTTACTGGCCAACTGGACAAGGTCACCCTGAAAATCGATCGGCCAGAGCTAAGCAAGGCCGATATCGCCACGCTGCAACAGGCGCAAAAAGCCGTCGAAAGTGGCAAAGAGTAAGAGCATCCGGTAAACAGAGCGGGGCGCATTGCGCCCCGTTTTCATGTCCGCAACACAGCCCAATAACCAAAGGATTGCGCATGCCCGCCAGACCACTGAAATTACACCTCTGCCTGCTGCTGGCACTCGCTTCTCCGGGCGTGCTGGCCGGCTTCGACGAGGCCGCCGCCGCGTTTGCGGCGGGCAACTATGCCCAAGCCCAGACAGAGCTGGGCCCGTTGCTTGAGAAGAACGATCCGCGTGCCCAGTACTCCATGGGCGTGCTCTACGAAAATGGCTTTGGCGTGAGTAAGGACCCGGCGCAGGCTGCTGCTTGGTACCTGAAGGCCGCAGAGCAGGGCAATAGCGATGCCCAGTTCAACCTCGGCGCGATGCACGAGCACGGCGTGGGCATACCGGTGAACTACCCCGAGGCGGTGCGCTGGTATCGCCCGGCCGCCGAGCAAGGCGATATCGACGCGCTGAGCAACCTCGGCGTGCTCTACAACAATGGCCAAGGTGTGCCACAGGACAAGGTACTGGCGATGACGCTGTACAACATCTCGGTGGCATACGCCGGTGACAGCAATGGCCAGGCGGCAAAGAACCGTCAGGCACTGGCCAACCAAATACCGCTAGATGATGTGAAGAAGTCACTGGCCTTGACCGAAGAGCTGCTCAAGCCCGGCAATCTAAAACCTGGCTTGGAAGCTTATTTGTCCCAGCAAGGCAGCGACAAAAAATAGCTGCCTCGGTGATGGCCCAAGCAGACTTGGGCCATAGGCGCTGATCAAAACGATCCGCACGTCTCATAGGCCAGCTGATCACCGCGCTCGTCTAGCAAGCGCAACCAGGCCCCATCAGGGTTCCAGCCGGCAACCAGTTGATACTCTTTGTCGGCGCGAAAGCCCTCATAAGACAGGCTGAAATCACAGGACTGCGCCAGCGGCTCACGGCCGTAGCCGGCATCCGTCCAATACTGAAAATTCAAACCCAGGCTGTGACTGCCCGGCGTCAGCTGAAAATAGTCGCCCGCCGCCCATGGCTGACCATCCACCTGATCCGCCAACAACTGGTTATCGGCAAACGAATAGATATTGATCCACGCCTGCGCCGGATCATGGGGCGGCAAATGGGAGCAGCCGCTCAACAGCGCCACCACTATTAAAGCCAAGCAACGCGCCATGGCGTTCTCCAAATCGACTAAGCCGGCAATGCCCGCCTAGTTCTGTGCGGATAAAAAAACCGGGCAAGCAGGCCCGGTTCAGTGGCACCCGACAAAGCGGGCGCGGTTATGCATCAATTGCGCTTATAAACGATTTCCTTGCTGCCGGCCTCGCAACTGCCAACCACCTGTTTATCACCGCCACTGCCCTTGGCAACCACTTCGAGGCTGTAGGACTTGACGCCTTTAGCCTGCAACTTGGCATCAATTTGCGCCTGCAAATCAGCACACGGCAGCGGTGCGGCCATTAGTGCGCCAGCCAGCGAAAACAGGCCCAGACCCAAAATCAATTTCTTCATCATTAACGCTCCTTCGTTGTGAATAAGGCCATAACTTCGGCGAGCCCGAGCATAAAACCTAAGCATGACAAGTGAAACCACTAAAACCTTAACTATCGCTAAGCCGAAAACCGACCTTAAGCGTGACCTGATAATGACCAACCTTGCCATTGGCGATATGACCACGGGTTTCGGTCACTTCAAACCAGTCCATGTTGCGTACCGATTTGGCGCACTCGGCTAAGGCGTTATTGATCGCATCCTCAATGCTGATCGGCGAGGAGCCGACCAGTTCGATTTTCTTATAACTATGATGGGTAGGCATGGCGTTGTCCTCGCGGGGTGTACTTCAACGCTAGTCAAGCATGCTGCCGACGACAAGCTGGGCGGCTCAACGGTTGCGCCGCCGCGTGGCGAACGGATAAAAACCAGTTGCGACTGTTAAAGAATGTCCAAGCGTAATAAAACCTGGAGTTTCCCGGCGAAAATGCGCTTTGATTTGGGCAAACTGCCACACATAACCGCTACCTTGCACCGCTACACCTCGGCCCTATCCCGTAACAACTGCGGAATTGATCACATGACTGAGCAACCCAGCGCCATTCCACCTGCACGCGTACGCCCTGCCAGCAATTGGTCAGCCATCTGGGTGCTGCCCATCATCGCCTTATTGATTGGCAGTTGGTTGGGCTGGAAGGCCTACAACGAACAAGGCGTGATGATCAGTATCCACTTCGTCAGTGGTGATGGAATTGCCGCCGGCAAGACCGAACTGATGTACAAGGGCATGCCCTTGGGCAAGGTGCAGACGCTGGAGCTGAGCAAAGATAACCACTCGGTGGTCGCCCATATTGAGGTTGATCGCGAAGCCGAAGGCTTCCTGCGCAACACCACCAGTTTCTGGCTGGTCAAACCACGGGTGTCTCTGGCTGGGGTCACCGGACTTGAGACGCTGATGTCCGGTAACTACATCACCTTCGAGCCGGGCGAGGGGAAAAAAAGCACCGAGTTCACCGCCCTGATCAATCCACCACCGATCCCGGATAACACCCCTGGCCTGCATTTGCTGCTGAAAAGCGCGCGCCTGGAATCGCTGTCCGAAGGCAGCCCGGTGTACTACCGGCAGATCCAGGTTGGTCAAGTAAACAGCTACAGCCTCGCCGACGATCAGCAATCGGTGCTGATCAAGCTGCACATTCACCCCGAATTCGAGCACTTGGTGACGGCCTCCACGCGCTTCTGGAACGTCAGCGGGGTGAGCGTTTCCGCTAGCCTGGCGGGGGTTAAGGTCAACGTCGAATCATTGGTCAGCCTGATGGCGGGCGGCATCGCCTTCGACAATCTGGGTGGCGCCAGTGGCGTTAAAGATGACGCTGCAAAGTCCGTGTATGAGCTGTATGCCAATTACGACGAGGCCCAGGTCGGCATCATGATCGAACTGGCGCTGCAAGATTTCAGCGGCATCGAGCCCGGTGTGACACCGGTGCGCTGGCACGGCAAGCAAGTCGGCATCGTCAAATCGGCGAAGATGGCCAGCAATCTGGAGGGCGCCATTGCCCAGATCAGCATGGACCCGCGCGCCGAACCTTACCTGACCGAAGGAGCGCAGTTCTGGCTGGTTAGGCCGTCCATCTCGCTGGCCGGAGTCAAAGGCCTGGAGGCGCTGACCCAGGGCAACTTCATCGAGATCCAGGCCGGTGACAAAAACGCCGCAGCCAAGCGTAACTTCACCGCCCTGCTGGCGCCGCCCGCGCCGGACTACCGGGTGCCGGGCCTGCACCTGAAGCTCAGCGCCGAACAAGTCGGCTCAATCAGCATTGGCGCCCCAGTGCTGTACCGGCAACTCAAAGTCGGCAGCGTGACCAGCATCAGCCTGGCGCGTGACCGGCAAAAAATGCAGATCGGCCTGCTGATTGAACCGCAGTTTGCCGCGCTGATTAATCGCTCCTCGTACTTCTGGAATGCCAGTGGTATCAGCGTTAACGGCAGCCTGAGCGGCATTGAGATCAAGAGTGGCTCACTGCAGAGCCTGATCGAAGGCGGAATCGCCTTTGAAACCGCAGAGAAAGACAGCAAAACCGTGGGCAATGGCTACAGCTTCGGCCTGTTCAGCAGCCAGGCCGATGCCACGCAAATAACCCAGCTGATCGAACTTGAGGTGCCCAGCGCTGAAGGTTTGCGTAACGGTACGGCGGTGCGTTTCAAGGGCCTGGACGTCGGCCGGGTGGAAAGCCTGCAGCTGAACGCCCAACGCAACGGCGTGCTGCTGAAAATCAAGCTGTTCAATGCCATCGACCTGATCGCGCGCAAAGGCGCCAAGTTCTGGATAGTGCGGCCCGAGCTTGGTCTGGTGCGCACCGCCAACCTCGACACGGTGATCTTCGGCCCCTATATCGAAGTGCTGCCGCCCACTGTCAGCAAACCGGCCGCCAGCCACTTTATTGCACGCAGCCAGGCACCGGACGTAAAAGACCAACTCAAGGGCCTGCACCTGATCCTCACCACCGCCCAGCGTGGCTCGCTGAAAGCCGGGGTGCCGGTGACCTATCGCGGCATGCCGGTGGGTCAGGTGAGTTACCTGGAGCTGTCCAATCAGGCCGAACAGGTGCTGGTGCATATCCTGATCATTCCACGCTATGCCGCACTGGTGCGTCGTGGCAGTCAGTTCTGGACGGCCAGCGGTATCGACGTGGATTTCTCCCTGCTCAACGGCGCCAAAGTCCGCACCGAATCGGTGGAAAGCCTGCTCGAAGGCGGCATTGCGTTCGCCACCCCGGACGGTGTCAGCCAAGGGCCGGCAGCCCGCACCGAACAACGCTTCGAGCTGCACCAAGAGAGCAAAGATGAATGGCTGCACTGGCAACCGCGCATCACCATTGGCCAAACTAAGACCAGCAGCACACCATAGCGGCTAGCTGGCTGGCAGCGCCTGGCTCTGCTCGCGGCGCAGCCACTCGGCCAGTTGCGCGGCGCGCGGGTCAACGGCCCGCGCCGGCACCCACAAGGCCAGCCGGGCCGTGGTTTGCGCAAACCCCCAGGGCGCAATCAAGCGTCCGGCGGCCAGATCGGCGGCCACCAATTGCTGCGGCGCGATGGCCACGCCAAGGCCGGCCACCGCTGCCTCCAGCAAGTAATACAGATGCTCGAAACCCTGCCCAAGCTGCAACTGGCTGACGGCCAACGCGTTACGCTCAGCCCAGGCTGGCCAGGCTTGCGGGCGCGAACTGGTGTGCAACAACGCCTCGCTTAACAGCGCCGCCGCTGGCGCATTGAGCAACGCAGCGGCTCGCGCATAACGCGGACTGAGCACCGGGCCGATGGCCTCGATGGCCAGCTCATAGACCTGCATATCCGCCGGCCACGGTGGCTCGGCGAACAGCAGGGTGGCGTCCAGCCCCGGCCGGCGTGGGTCGAGATCGCCCTCGCTGCTGGACAGCTGCAAACGCAACTGTGGCAATTCGCGATTGAGCCGATCCAGACGCGGGATAAACCAGCGCGCCAACAAGCTGCCCGGGCAACCGAGTACGAAGGGCGCATCGCTGCCCTGACGCTTGAGTTCGACGCAGACATCGCGCAGCCGTTCGAAGCTGTCGAAGGCCACATCGCGCAGCCGCACGCCGGCGGCAGTGAGCTTGACCCCACGGCCGTCCTTGACGAACAACACAACCCCGAGCTGTGCTTCCAGCGCACGAATCTGCCGGCTGACCGCGCCGTGGGTGACGTGCAGTTCGTCGGCGGCCAAACTGATGCTTTGCAGCC
>JAIERD010000226.1 GCA_019747155.1 Pseudomonadaceae bacterium | reverse complement strand
ATTGTCGAGCCACAGACCCGGCGGGGCGAGGTCGTTGGACAGGTAACCACCGTCTTTGTCGAGCAGGGTCGAGGCCACGGTTTTCAGCGTTTCCACCGTTGTGTAGCCACTGACCAGCGCCCGCTGCGAATTCTCGGCCGCCGCTTGCGCCTGCTGCTGCACCGGAAAAATCCCCGGTTCCTGGCTCCAATACCAGCCGACCACGCCGGCTACCAACAGGTACAAACCGAGCAGGCCACCGAGGGCACGGCTTAGCCAGAGGCCGCCGAAGTAGCTGCGCACATCATCAACCGAGTCATCGACCCGATCTCGCAACTCGGTTTTGCGGTTCTTCCAGTCCAACATGGCGAAGTCCTTCACTGACGAAACAAAATAATTTGAGCCGGCTCAACCTAACACTTAGCCGCTCGCGTACTCAGCACTATAAGGGATGCGCGAACCGTTGCGCAGCGCGTCACGGCAAACTTAGTGCGGGTGACGCAGACTGAACAAATGGAACTAACTGATCACAAAATAGACAAATGGTTGACGTCAATTGACCGACGGCAGCAATTACTGAATCATCCACTGCTAGCATAGCGCCATCATCTGACCCGCCAACCGCAACAGCCAAACCAAGCAGGCCATGCTCGAGCCAGAAGACCCCAGCAGCGATCGCCTTAAGCATCATTTTGCCCGACGCGTGATCCACCAAGCGAGGCTGACCCTTGAGGTATGGCAGCGCCTGCAACGTGGCGCCTGGAATGCCAGCGAGATGGCCGAGCTGGTCGAGAGCAATTTACTGCTGCTGCGCTATGCCCAACGCTTCGAGCAAACCGAACACAGCCAGCTGGCCGAAGGCATCAATAACTGTCTAACGGCAGTAACCGAGAACCACGGCCGCCTCAACAGCGAGCTGATCAGCGAGCTCAACCTGCTGATGCAGCGTCTGTCGCGCACCGGCCTGCGACACAGCGACCAGCTTGAGCAAACCCTGCTGCCGGCGCTGCGCAAACCTATCTATATCGCCCTGCACGACCATCAGCAAGCCGAGCGCTTGAGCCTGCAATTGCAATCCTTTGGTCTGCTGACCCAAGCCTTGGACACCGCCAATGGCTTTCGTGCGGCCATGGCCGAGCGCCACCCGGCGGCGATTATTATCGACATCAACTTTGCCGGCATTGGCTGCGGGCTGCGCTTGGCCGAAGAGGTGCAAAACAACCGCAGCGAGAAACTGCCGCTGCTGTTTTTCAGCCAGGAAGACACCGACACCGATACCCGTCTAAGCGCTGTGCGCGCCGGCGGCCAGGCGTTTTTCATCGGCAGCCTGGAGGCCTCCAGCCTGCTGGAGCGCATCGAGACGCTGACCCACGGCGGTCAGTACGAACCTTATAAAGTGTTGATTGTTGACGACTCACGCGCCCAAGCCACTTACACCGAGCGCACCCTCAACAGCGCCGGCATCCTGACCCGCACGCTGACCGAACCGGCCCGCGCCATGAGCGAACTGGCCGAGTTTCAGCCCGACCTGATCATCCTCGACATGTACATGCCCGACTGCAGCGGCACCGAACTGGCCAAGGTGATCCGCCATAACGACCGCTACGTCAGCGTACCGATTATTTATCTGTCCGCCGAAGACGATCTGGACAAACAGCTCGACGCCATGAGCGAGGGCGGCGACGACTTTTTAACCAAGCCGATCAAGCCGCGCCACCTGATCGCCACCGTGCGCCAGCGCGCTGCCCGAGCGCGCCATCTGCACGCGCGGATGGTGCGCGACAGCCTAACCGGACTGTACAACCACACCCATATTCTGCAGCTGCTTGATGATGCCCGCAGCCGTGCCCGGCGCACCGAGCAGCCGTTAAGTTTTGCCATGCTCGACATCGATTTTTTCAAAAAAGTAAACGACACCTACGGCCACCCGATGGGTGATCGGGTGATTAAAAGCCTGGCGGTGTTTCTCAAGCAGCGGCTGCGCAAATCCGACCACATCGGCCGCTACGGCGGTGAAGAGTTCGCCGTGGTGCTGCCCAACACAGACGCCGCCACCGCCTTGCTGGTGCTGGAAGATATTCGCCAGCGCTTTGCCGAAATACTGCACCCGGCCTACCCGCAGGATTTGTCTTGCACCTTCAGTTGCGGAATCGCCGAACTCACCGACAACGATGACGGCAAAAGCCTCTCCAAGCACGCCGACCAAGCGCTCTACAGCGCCAAGCACGCCGGGCGCAATCGCAGCGCGATTTTCCCCGCTGAGTAGACCATCCCACCGTCATAAAGCTGCAACAAAACCGCAATAGAGTTGCTGGCATTACGCCACTTCGCTTAGCGGGTTCAGCATGCGCCTCAAACAACTGACCAACCTGAATACCTTGCTGCTGATTAGCGTTTGCCTCGGCCTTGGCGCCACCCTCTGGTGGTCGCAGCGGGCGCTTGAGCGACCCTATGTGCTGATGGATCGCTACCTGAGCCTGGCGCAAGATTTTCAGCATAAGGTGGCGCAGAACATTCAGGACTACCTTGCCAGCGGCGACGCCTTGCGCCATAGCGCCGCCAGTCAGGCGATCAACGACCTCGAACAACAGCTCAACGAGCTACCGCCACAACTCGGCGAGCAACTGCGCCCGAGCCTGAGCGAACTGCGCGAGTTCACCGGCAATCAACTGCTCGCTGCCGGCAAACTGGCCGGCGACCCGCAAGCCTTGTTGCTGCAAGCCGAGCGGGAGATGGCCGACAATCTGCAGCTGCTTAGCCAGTACGCCGATCAAGCCGGCGGCACTGGCAGCGATTATTCAGCACCGTTATTGCAAGCCGCCCAACAACTGACGCGCCTCAGCCATGCCCGCGGCAAGCTGGTCAGCAGCGGGCGCAGCGAGCTGCGCACTGAAGTCGAGCGCGAGCTGGGGCTGCTTGGCGTCCAAACCGAACGCCTGAATGCCTTGCCGCTGCTCGGCGTGACGGCCAGCCAGGAGTCGAGCAGCACCAGCTTCGGCGCCCTGCTGGGCCTGGATGCCGACACCGAGCAGCAGGCCGCAGAAGACCAAGGCATCGCCCTTAAACGTGAACTCAGCAGCTTGCTGAAACGCTACCCGGCAGAGCTGGCTCGCACCGGCGAGCTGATCGAGCAACGCCAACAACTGGCCATCAGCACCCAAGCCAAGGTCGCGGCCCTGCAACAGGCATTGGCCGCACTGGAGCCGGCGGTACGTGCCGAGCACGGGCGCATTCAACGCCAGGTGCAGTGGGTGCAAGGGCTGATGATTGGGCTGATTTTGCTGATCGCCTTGCTGATCGACAGCATTCAACGCAGCCTGACCAATGTGCTTAACCGCCTGGTGCCGGCCTTGTCTGCCTGGGCGGCGGGCGACTTCAGCGTCGAGATCAAACTCAACCCGCGCACCCGCGAGTTGCGTGACATCGAAGAATCACTGAACCGCCTGCGGGCCTATCTGGTCGACCTGGTCGGCACTATTCGTGGGCATGCCGAGCAAGTGGCCGGCAGCAGTCGCACCCTGGCCGATCTAAGCGGCGGCCTGCACAGCGGCGCCGAACGCCAGGCCGGCGACAGTGCACAGATACGCGACGCCCTCGGCGAGCTGGAAGGCAGCATCTTGCAGGTCGCCGATGATGCCAGCCAGGCCGCCAACGCCAGCCGCGCGGCCGGCCGCGCCGTCGAACAAGGGCAAACCGTGATTGGTCAGAGCCTCACCGGGCTGTACGGACTGGTCGGCGAAGTGCGCGGCAACGCCCAGGCCATCGAACACCTGGCGGAAGAAACCGCCACCATCGGCAAGGTGCTGACGGTGATCCGCGGGATTGCCGACCAGACCAATCTGCTGGCCCTGAATGCCGCCATCGAAGCCGCCCGCGCCGGTGAGATGGGCCGTGGCTTTGCCGTGGTGGCTGAAGAGGTACGCTCGCTGGCGCTGCGTACCAGCGGCGCCACCGAAGAAATCCAGCAGCTGATTGCCCGCCTGCAGCAAGCCGCGCACAAGTCGCTGGAGGCCATGCGCAGCCAGGTCGGTCACGCCGAAACCACCGCCAGCCAAGCCACTGCAGCTGACAGTGCGCTGGCCGAAATAGTCGCCGCCATCCACACCATCGCCAATATGGCCGAACGCATTGCCGGCGCCACCGCCCAACAAAGCGGCGCGGTCAGCGAGATTCGCGGCCACAGCGAACGCATTCACATTCTCGGCGGCGACAACCTGCAGCGCATCGGCCAAGGCCGCGAGCAAGGCGAGCACTTACTCAAACTGGGCGGACAGCTGCATACCGCCGTGCAGGCCTTTCGTCTGTAAGCGCTAGCCGTCCGGCCAGCTCACACCGACAAACCTGCTTACAGGCGCAGGTCTAGGGCCGCACGGCACTCTCGGCTATGATGAGCGCTTATTCGACCAGCGAGACCTTCATGCGCCGCCTGCTGAGCTTGATCCTGTTATTAGTGGCCCTACCGGCCAGCGCCGGACTTTTAGATGCGCGCCCCAGCCCGGTATTTGGCGCCGCGCTGAATAACAGCAGCGATTTTCTGCCGGTGCGCGAGGCCTTTCGGCTCGACCTGATTGAGCGCACGCCAACAGCGATCAAGCTGCAGTTTATCGCCGCCGATGACTACTACCTGTATCGCCACCGCTTTCAGTTTCGTAGCGACTCGCCCGAAGTCCAACTGGGCGAGGCGCAACTGCCGGCCGGCACGCCGAAGACCGATGAGTACTTCGGTGAAGTGGAGGTCTATCACGGCGTACTCGATGTCGAGCTGCCGCTGAACAACCCGAGCAAGCGGCCCTTTAACCTGCAAGTCACCTATCAAGGCTGCGCCGATAAAGGCCTGTGCTACCCGCCGGAAACCCAAAGCTTCGCGATTGACGCTGACCCCGCCACTAGCACGGCAACCGAATCGGCCACCACGTCCGACGCCAACGCCAGCCAAACCCCGCAAGCCTGGAGCTGGCGCGAACTGGCGCTGTTTTTCCTCGCGGGACTCGGCCTAACCTTCACCCCCTGCGTGCTGCCGATGTTGCCGATTCTCTCCGGCGTGGTGCTGCGCGGCCAAACCGGCGGCATGCGCGGCTTTAGCTTGTCGCTGGCCTATGTACTGTCGATGGCCGCCTGCTTTGCCTTGCTCGGCGCGCTGATGGGCGTGTTTGGCGCCGAACTGAATTTACAGGCCCGACTGCAATCACCTTGGGTGCTGGTGCCTTTCGCGCTGTTCTTCGGCTTGTTTGCCCTGGCGATGTTCGGGGTTTATGAGTTGCGCTTGCCGCATATCATCAGCGACCGCCTCGACCGCCTGGCCGGTAACACCCGTGGCGGCTCGCTGTGGGGCGCGGCGATGCTCGGAGTGCTGTCGAGCCTGCTGGTTTCGCCTTGCGTCTCGGCCCCGCTGGCCGGCGCGCTGCTGTACATCAGCAGCAGTGGCGATGCCCTCGGCGGCGGTCTCAAGCTGTTTGTGCTGGGCTTAGGCATGGGCGCACCGATGGTGCTGTTTGCCACCGGCGGCGGCGCCCTGCTACCGAAAAGCGGCAACTGGATGGTCACTGTGCGCAACACCTTTGGCGTGCTGCTGCTGGCAGTGGCGGTGTGGATGCTCGACCGGGTACTGCCGGCGCCACTGACATTGGCACTGTGGGGCGTACTGGCGGCTGGCGTGGCGCTGTATTTAGGCGCGCTGGAGTTCACGGTAAAAACCCACCGACAAAAACTCAGCCAACTGGGCGGGCTGATCTTGCTGGTCTACGCCCTGGCCAGTTGGGTCGGCGCCCTGCAAGGGCAAACCGATCCGCTGCGACCGCTGGGCACACAGTCCAACATCAGCAGCGCAACGCCAACCGCCGGCACGCACAGCGCCTGGCAGACCATCAGCACCAGTAACGAGCTGCAGCAGGCCTTGGCCGCCGCCAAAGCCGCCCAGCAACCGCTGCTGCTCGACTGGTACGCCGACTGGTGCATCAGCTGCAAGGTGATCGAACGCGAAGTGCTCAGCAACGCCGAAGTGGTGAGTGCCTTAAGCGGCTACCGGCTGATTCGCTTTGACATCACCGCCAGCAATCCCGAGCAACGGGCCTTGCTCAGCCACTACCAACTGTTTGGCCCACCAGCCTTGCTGTTTTTTGCTCCCAAGGGTGACGAGCACCAGGCTTTGCGTGTCGTAGGTGAGATCAACGCGGCCGACTTTGCCGCTCGCGTGCGCAGCGCCAATGCGCTGAATTAAGCATTAGCATCGCGCAATTGTCTTAAAAAGTCGGCATCGTGCAGGCTACTACTGGCAACTGGACAGACCGTGACGCATTCGGCATAGTCGCCCCAGCTAAGCAAAGGACAACACTATGGCCACCTTACTGGTGCTGCACGGCCCCAATCTGAACCTGTTGGGCACGCGCGAACCCGGCGTCTACGGCGCCACCACCTTGGAGCAGATCAATCTGGACCTTGAGCGGCGCGCCCGCGAAGCCGGTCATCATCTGCTCTATCTGCAAAGCAACGCCGAGTACGAATTGATTGAGCGCATCCATGCCGCGCGCAACGAAGGCGTGGATTTTATCCTGTTCAATCCGGCGGCCTTCACCCATACCAGCGTCGCATTACGTGACGCGCTGCTGGCGGTGAGCATCCCATTCATCGAAGTGCACCTTTCCAACGTGCATAAACGCGAAGCTTTCCGTCATCACTCCTACTTTTCTGATGTTGCCGTAGGGGTGATTTGCGGTCTTGGCGCCAGCGGTTACCGCTTGGCCCTGGACGCGGCGCTTGAGCACATAGAACAAAATAAACGCCCCTGACCTGACATTGGGAGTTGCTGCTAGATGGATATCCGTAAAGTTAAAAAGCTGATCGAACTGCTGGAAGAGTCCGGCATTGATGAGCTCGAAATCCGCGAAGGCGAAGAGTCGGTGCGCATCAGCCGGCACAGCAAACAGCCGACCTACGCGCAACCTATGTACGCCCAGGCGCCCGCGCCAGCACCAGTTGCCGCCGCGCCGATGGCTGCAACCGCAGCAGTGGCCGAGGTTGCCAGCGCACCGAAACTGAATGGCCAAGTGGCCCGCTCGCCAATGGTCGGCACCTTCTACCGCACCCCAGGCCCGGCCTCACCGGCATTCGTGGAAATCGGTCAGAGCGTGAAAAAAGGCGACATCCTTTGCATCGTTGAAGCGATGAAAATGATGAACCACATCGAAGCCGAAACCAGCGGCGTGATCGAATCCATCTTGGTGGAAAACGGCCA
>JAIERD010000339.1 GCA_019747155.1 Pseudomonadaceae bacterium | reverse complement strand
CGTCTTCAACCTTGTCGCCAGTGAAGTGGTTAGGCACCAGATCGGCCAGCTTGGCGAACCAGAAGTTGGAGATGGCGGTGAGGATTTTGCCCTTTTCCGGAATCGGCTCATTGAGGATCACATCGAAGGCCGACAATCGATCGGTGGCCACCATCAGCATGCGCTGGGCGTCGATTTCGTACAGGTCGCGAACCTTGCCGGAGTAGATTTTCTTCAGGCTTAGGGAGGTCGGGCTAGTCATGGGTCAAATTCCACTGCTATCTAACGAAACAGGCGAAACCCAAGGGTTTCGCCTATTGCTTGCTGACTCGATGGTGTCTTGTAGGGTGGATGGGTAAAGCGTCATCCACCCTACGTTTAACCGAGGTTTTCTTGAATCCGGCCGAGGATGCTGCGCGCCACATCGGCGGGAGCGACGGTGTTGGCGTCTTTCTCAACCGAGACTTGCACGCTGTCACCGACCTTGGTCAAACGCACCTGGTAGCGTTCGGCGCTTTCTTCAATTTCCGCCGGGTCAACCGCGCCGCCAACAAAGGGCAGCCAGGAGAAGAAGCCGGGTTTTTCATCCGCCGCCGCATTGGGGTCGAGGTTGATGTAGTACACGCCAAGGCTGCGGTTAAGGTCGTCGATATGGATTTGTGCCAAATCCAGCGAGCGGCCAACACTGGACCAGGAGCGGTCAAGGTCAGCGCCAAGGCTCAAGATCGGGTTGCCGTTACCGTCGGCGATCATGCTGATGCGGCTTGGCGTATCAAACGATTGGCCGGCCAGCAACGACACCGAGCCACCCTGCTCGGCGCTGCGCGACAGATTGGCCAGCATTTCATCCAACAAGGCCGCTTCCAAACCCGGATTACCGGCGATGCTCGGCCACGGCAGATCAGCGGTACTGCCTGCCGCGCGCTCAACACTCACAACAAAGACTTCACTGGTGTTGCGCTGCACACCAGGCTCGACACGAACCCGCACGCGGGTTTCGCCGCCGGCTTCGGAGAAAGCCACGCGACTGCTCAGGCGGCGTGCCAGGGTCGATGAGATTTGTTCAATCGGCTGCCAGGCGGTGCTGAACTCGCCCGTTTGCGGGTGCTCGTCAACCACTTTGAAACCGTTATCTTCGAAGAACTGGCGGGCCACCGGCCACACTTCAGCGGGCGGCCGCTGAGCCACTATCCAACGCGAATCACCGCTTTTTTGCAGGCTAAAGTCGGTGGCGACAGTGGTGTCTTTCAACACTGGCGGACGCGGCACTTCAAACTCGGCATCGCCTTCGGCGACCCGCACACCGGCCACATTGCCCGGAATCGGCAACAGCGGGTCGAGGCGCTTAGCCTTAACCCCGGCCGGCAATTGCATCGGCGCGGTTTCGCGGGCATCCAGGTAATCATTGCCACGATCACGGAAGTAGCCGTCCTCGCCCCAAAGCCAGCCACAACCGCTGGTGCTGGAGATCATCAGAGCTAGTACGGAGAGTCCGGCCAGTCGCTTCATGCGCAACGATTCCTCAAACAAAAGAATTCCTCGATTAAACCAATACGCCGGTCTGGCGTAGAGCCAGACGCAGCGGTTCTTGACAGCGTGGGGTGAGCCACGTCAGCGGCAAGCGAATGCCCTCTGGCATCATGCCCATTTCATGCAAAGCCCACTTCACCGGAATCGGGTTGGACTCGATAAATAGCGCCTTGTGCAGCGGCATCAGGCGATCGTTGATAGCCCGGGCCACCTCGGCATCACCACGCATGGCGGCGGCGCACAGTTCGCTCATCAGCCGTGGTGCGACGTTGGCGGTGACCGAGATATTGCCCTTGCCGCCCATCAGCATCAGCTCAACCGCAGTGGCGTCGTCACCGGAATAGACCAGGAAGTCCTTGCTGACGCGGTCGAGCACTTCGCGAGCGCGCTGCAGATCACCGGTGGCTTCTTTGATGCCGATAATGTTCGGTATCGTCGATAGCCGCTCAACGGTCTCCGGCAGCATGTCGCAAACCGTGCGGCCGGGTACGTTGTAAAGGATCTGCGGTATGGCCACGGATTCAGCGATATGCCGAAAATGCAGGTACAAGCCTTCCTGGGTCGGCTTGTTGTAGTACGGGGTCACTAGCAGGCAGGCATCGGCGCCGACTTCTTTGGCGGCGCGGGTCAGTTCGACCGACTCACGAGTGGAGTTACCACCAGTGCCAGCAATGACTGGAATGCGGCCGTTTACCTGGGCGACTACCCGACGAATGACTTCAACATGCTCATGCACATCGAGGGTCGCCGACTCACCAGTGGTACCGACGGCAACGATGGCGTTGGTGCCTTCTTGCAGGTGGAAGTCCACCAGTTTGCTCAGGCTGTCCCAGTCCAGGCCGCCCTGCGCATCCATTGGTGTGACTAATGCCACCATACTGCCCGCAATCATGCCACCGCTCCTGCCGTAAAAAGAGAGGCGCAATGGTACTGTCGCCACCCTCCTTGCACAAGCGAAGGACTCGGCTGTCTTGCGCCAAGCACGGCTTAATCGATCCAGCCGCCAGCCCAACTTAGCGCAACCGAGCGGCAGTCAAGCATTCCCCTCGCCGCTGCTTTTCGCTAACCTGCAGGCCAGTTTGCCGGCATCGGCCAAATCTTCACTTGTCTTAGGAATGCTGCATGTCCACCCCTACCGCTCGCGAACAATTTCTTGTCATTAGCGCCCTTGGCACCAACTCCATGGAGTTGACCAACATTCTCAGCCGCGCCAGCCATGAAAACCGTTGTTCCGTGGTCAGCACCCGCCTAAGCCGACACGGCGAATACAGCGCCTTGGTATTGCAACTAGCCGGTAGCTGGGACGCTCTGGCGCGGCTAGAAACCAGCTTGCCGGGCCTGGCCAAGAAGCACGACTTTATTATCAGCGTGACCCGCAGCGCCGCCCAAGAGGTGCGCCCGCAAGCGCTGCCCTACGTGGCTTACGTCAGCTCGGTGTATCGCCCGGACATCCTCAACGAGCTGTGCCAGTTCTTTATCGACCATAAGGTTGAGCTCGAATCGATGACCTGCGAAACCTACCTGGCGCCACAAACCGGCGGAACCATGCTCAACGCCACCCTGACCGTGACGCTGCCAGCCGGTACGCAGATCAGCTGGTTGCGCGATCAGTTTCTGGATTTCTCCGATGCACTCAATCTTGATTCGCTGATTGAGCCTTGGCGCCCGCAAAACCCATAAGGAGTTCCTGATGGCCGTTGCACTCGACCAACCGGTTACTGATTTTCAGGCCCAAGCCACCAGCGGCCAACAGGTTTCGCTGAGTGCGCTGCAGGGTCAGCAGGTGGTGATTTACTTCTACCCCAAAGACAGCACGCCGGGCTGCACCACCGAAGGCCAAGGCTTTCGCGACCGCTATGCCGAGTTTCAAACGGCCAATACGCAGATTTTTGGCGTATCGCGCGACAGCTTAAAGGCCCACGAAAACTTCAAGTGCAAGCAGCAATTTCCCTTCGACCTGATCAGCGACGGTGACGAGGCGCTGTGCCAGTTGTTTGCAGTGATCAAGCTGAAAAAGCTCTACGGCAAGGAATACCTGGGCATCGAGCGCAGCACCTTCCTGCTCGACCAGCACGGCGTACTGCGCCAAGAATGGCGCGGCGTGAAAGTGCCCGGCCATGTCGACGCCGTACTGGCGGCGGCGCAGGCGCTGCAGCAGCACTAAGTTGTCGGCAGATAACCAAAGGCCGCAATTGCGGCCTTTGGTTTTAGTTATCAAGCCTCAGGCTTTGCGCAGCCAGTAGCGATACACCCCGCCCGCTTCATCTTCGTGCAGCAACTCATGTCCGGCTAGGCGTGCGAAGGTGCGAAAGTCTCGTTGCGAGCCGGCATCGGTGGCCGTCACCTTCAATAACTCGCCGCTGGCCAAGCCATTGAGTGCCAGTTTGGCCTTGAGCAGCGGCAATGGGCAGCTCAAGCCGCTGGCATCCACTTCGCCCGCGCAGGCAGTTAACTCATCAAATTCGTCAGTCATACCAGCACCTTTTCATAGGCCCGCAGGATAGCGATGCGGCGCAGCTCTGGCCAGCCACCTAAGCAGGCAGCTACACAGGCTGCGTGAAAACTACTGCGCTCGGTTATGCGGCGTTAAAAACAGGCTCGGACTGCTCATTTACAACTCGTAAACTCCGCGTCCACGCCTGTTTTTGCCTTGCTTAACCTTCGCTCGCCACGTTTTCACACGGCCTGTACAGTAGCGTCTTTATCGCCAAGAGCTCTGTGCATGAATTTTTTGCGCCCCACGCTGCTGACACTGGCCTGCTTACTCGCCACCCCAGGGATTGCCAGCGATCTGCCCTCGCTCGGCGACTCCAGCTCCTCGGTGGTTTCCCCCCAGCAAGAGCATCTGCTCGGCCGCGCTTGGTTGAGTTTATTGCGCGGCCAGGTGCCACAGCTTAACGATCCGCAGCTCAAAAGCTTTGTCGAAAACAGCGTGTATCGACTGGTTGAAACCAGCCAGGTACAAGACCGGCGCTTAGAGTTTGTGCTGATCAAAAGCTCACAGCTGAATGCCTTCGCCGCACCGGGCGGCATTATCGGGGTTAACGGCGGGCTGTTTCTGTATGCCCAAACAGAAGCCGAATACGCCTCGGTAATGGCCCACGAATTAGCCCACTTATCGCAACGCCACTTTGCTCGCGGCCAAGAAGCCCAGCAACGCATGCAACTGCCGATGATGGCCGCCCTGCTCGGAGGCATCATCGCCGCCGCTGCCGGCGCGGGCGATGCCGGCATAGCGGCAATAGTTGGCACCCAAGCGGCGGCCATGCAAGAGCGGCAACGCTTCTCCCGACAAAACGAGCAAGAAGCCGACCGTATCGGCATTCTTAACCTGGAAAAAGCCGGTTACGACCCACGCGCCATGCCCAGCATGTTCGAGCGCCTGATGCGTCAATATCGCTACGACCGCAAGCCACCGGAATTTTTGCTCAGTCACCCGGTGAGCGAATCGCGCATCGCCGACACCCGCAACCGCGCCGAACAGTTCCCCGCATCGGGCATCGAAGACAGCCTGCGCTATCAAATGATGCGGGTGCGAGTGCAAATTGCCTTCGAGGAAACCCCAGGGCTGGCCGCCAAGCGCTATCGCGGCATTCTCGATGAGAACCCCAAGCAGGACATCGCCCGTTACGGCCTGACACTGGCGCAGCTTAAAGGCGGCCTGCTGGATGACGCCCGCGCCAGCCTGCAACCGCTGCTGGACAAGGCCCCCAATGAGCTGGTCTATAACCTGGTGCTGATTGAGTTGGACACCACCGCCAATCGCCTCAAAGAAGCCCAAGAGCGAGTCCAACGGCTACTCAAGCTTTACCCCAAGGATTACCCGCTCAATCAAAGCCTGGTTGATCTGCTGCTCAAGCAAAACCGCTCCGCCGAGGCCGAGAAAGTCCTCGACATGCTGGTGAAAGAGCGCCCAAACGATCCGGATATCTGGTATCAGGTGGCGGAAACCCGCGGCCTGTCCGGCAATATCATTGGCCTGCACCAAGCGCGCGGCGAGTACTTTGCTTTGGTCGGCGACTTCGACCAGGCCATCCAGCAGTTAGACTTAGCCAAGCGCCGCGCCAGCAATAACTTTCAACTGGCCTCACGGATTGACGCCCGCCAGCAGATCTTTATCGAAGAGCAAAAAATGGTTAAGCAAATGCTCCGCTGAGGCTCTAGCGAGCATTAGACGCGCAATAAAAAACCGGCCAAAAAGCCGGTTTTTTATTGCTATGTACCCGCTAGCTGTTGCAGGTCGATTTTGTAGGGCGGGCTTTAGCCCACCGCCGCGTGATGAGGGGCTTGGTGGGCTGAAGCCCACCCCACGCTTTGTCGTCAACACTCAACACGTACATAGCCTTTTTTATTGCCTGAGCGAGATAACCCTAAGCGTTACCCAAGGACTGCAAACGCGCCGCCTGGGTGAAGTCCAGCATGCGTTTGAGCGGGCGTACGGCGCGCGGCACCAAAGCGGCATCGACCAGTATCTCGTTACTGCCCTCGCGCAGGCACTGCAAGGTGCGCTCCAGGGTGTTCATGGCCATCCATGGGCAGTGCGCACAACTGCGGCACGCCGCGCCGTTACCGGCGGTAGGCGCCTCGATAAAGACCTTGTCCGGGCACAACTGCTGCATCTTGTAGAAGATGCCGCGATCGGTGGCGACGATAAAGGTCTTGTTCGGCAGGGTTTGCGCCGCCTTGATCAGCTGACTGGTGGAGCCCACCGCATCGGCCAGATCAATCACCGCCTCGGGCGACTCCGGGTGCACCAGAATCGCCGCCTCCGGGTACAGCGCTTTCATATCCTGCAGTTGCTTGGCCTTGAACTCTTCGTGAACGATGCAAGCACCGTCCCAGAGCAACATGTCGGCGCCGGTTTGCTTCTGGATATAACGCCCCAGATGCTTGTCGGGCGCCCAGATAATTTTTTCGCCGTTATCCATCAAGCTTTCGACGATTTCCAGCGCGCAGCTGGAGGTCACCACCCAATCGGCGCGGGCTTTGACCGCCGCCGAGGTATTGGCATAGACCACCACGGTGCGCTCAGGATGCTGATCGCAAAAGGCCGCGAACTCCTCGACCGGACAACCCAGGTCCAACGAGCAAGTCGCCTCCAGGGTCGGCATCAGGATGCGTTTTTCCGGGTTAAGTATCTTCGCCGTCTCGCCCATAAACTTAACGCCGGCCACCAGCACCGTCTGCGCCGAGCTTTGGCTGCCAAAACGGGCCATTTCCAGCGAGTCAGACACGCAGCCGCCGGTTTCTTCGGCCAACGCCTGAATCACCGGATCGCAATAATAATGCGCGACCAACACGGCATTTTGCACCTTGAGCTCAGCGGCAATAGCGGCGCGATAATGCGCTTCTTCAGCAGCAGTCAAAGGCTTGGGTTGCTGGGCATCGAGATGAGCTTGAACAAGAAGACGTTCGGCAATCTGCGTCATGTTCTTTAGACCTGTAAGCGTGGGGCGCGACTGTCAAGTATACCAGCGGCGAGCCGTGCAACCGAACCGGCTAAACGCATCCGCTAGCGTCTGTGTGATACAGCTAGAGCCCACCCAGGATGAGTAAAGCGCTCTTCTGTCGAGCCAGAAATGAAAAAGGCGCCCTAAGGCGCCTTTGACTTGATATATGGTCGGGGTAAGGGGATTCGAACTCCTGACATCCTGCTCCCAAAGCAGGCGCGCTACCGGACTGCGCTATAC
>JAIERD010000097.1 GCA_019747155.1 Pseudomonadaceae bacterium | reverse complement strand
TTTGGCGACTTTGGCGACGATCATGTGCGCTTTGCCCTGATCGAAAACCAGGACCGCATCCGCCAAGCCCTGCGCGGCATCAAAGCGATGTTTCGCCAGGATGGCTTGATCAAGCCCGCCTCGCGCAAGTCCAGCGAAGCCGGCGACAGCACGGTTTAAAGCTGCAACTTTGTAGGGAGGGCTTCAGCCCACCGGCGCCCACACATGTCCTGGTGGGCTGAAGCCCACCCTACGTCTAGAACCCCGCCCAGCCAAACGCCCCGCCAATGTTGCAGCACGCAACGCACCATAGCCTTGCGTACACGTCCAAACCCTGCACCAAGGCAATCCAGTGGGCGACTGCCAGGCCAGCCCACAAAGCGCGCAAAACCCCTCATAACAAGCATTCAACTCATTGTTTTTAAACAAAATAAAAAATAGTTTTAAGACTTGGCAAGGGCTTTGCATTTGCTCCATTACCACGTCTTAGGATCGCCAACGGCGGTGATCGGGACGAACTGACAAAGACGTCAACGGTAGCCATCTCTGCTTGCAGAGGGGCCTACCCGCGACGTCTTTTTTGCTTCTGCCACCGTGAGGATTAACCATGCGCAGCACTCCTAACCGCCGTAGCTTTATCAAGTCCACCCTGGCCAGCCTAGGTTGCGCCGCCCTGTTCAGCCTGAGTCCTTTGGCCGCCAGCTTTGCCCAAGCCGCCGATCCGGAAAAAGCCGAACTCAAGCTCGGCTTTATCAAGCTGACCGACATGGCCCCGCTGGCCATTGCCTATGAGAAAGGCTTTTTCGAAGAGGAAGGCCTGTACGTCACCCTCGAAGCCCAAGCCAACTGGAAGGTCTTGCTCGATCGGGTGATCAGCGGCGAACTGGACGGCGCGCACATGCTCGCCGGTCAACCCTTGGGCGCGGCGATCGGCTTCGGTACCCAAGCCAAAATCGTCACCGCGTTTTCCATGGACCTCAACGGCAATGCCATCACCATGTCCAATGATGTCTGGAAGGAGATGAAAAAAAACGTGCCGATGATGGCCGATGGCAAGCCGCAGCACCCGATCAAAGCCGATGCTCTCAAGCCGGTGCTTGAGCAATACAAGGCCGCTGGCAAGCCCTTCAACATGGCCATGGTGTTCCCGGTTTCCACCCACAACTATGAGCTGCGCTACTGGCTGGCTGCTGGCGGCATTAACCCCGGCCTGTATGCACCCGCTAAGGGTGACATCAGCGGCAACTTGAATGCAGACGTGCTGCTCTCGGTTACCCCACCACCGCAAATGCCCGCCACCTTGGAAGCCGGCACTATCAGCGGTTACAGCGTGGGCGAGCCATGGAACCAAGCGGCCGTATTCAAAGGCATCGGCGTACCGGTGATCACCGACTCGGACATCTGGAAAAATAATCCAGAAAAAGTCTTCGGGGTAACCGAGAACTGGGCCGAAGCAAACCCGGAAACCCATAAGCACCTAGTCAAAGCGTTGATCCGTGCCGCCATGTGGCTGGACGCCGACAACAATGCCAATCGCATGGAAGCGGTGCAAATCCTCTCGCGGCCTGAATACGTCGGTGCCGATGCCAACGTAATCGCCAACTCGATGACCGGCACCTTTGAGTACGAAAAGGGCGATAAGCGCGCCGCACCCGACTTCAATGTGTTCTTCCGCCACAACGCAACCTACCCGTACTACTCCGACGCCATCTGGTACCTGACGCAAATGCGCCGCTGGGGGCAAATTGGCGAAGCCAAGCCAGACAACTGGTACTTGGAAACCGCCAAAAAAGCCTACAAGCCTGAGGTCTATCAGCAAGCCGCCGCTGAACTGGTCAGCGAAGGCAAAGCTAAAGCCAGCGATTTCGTGGCTGCTAACGAAGAAGGCTTTCGCGCCCCAAGCAGTGAGTTTATCGACGGTTTGACCTACGACGGTCGCAAGCCAAATGCCTACATCGAGCAATTCAAGATTGGCTTGAAGGGCAATGAAGCGCCGTAAGCAGTTGGCAACGTTTAACTGTTAACGGCTGTAACAACTGCTGAACCTGGGGCAGCCGAACCGGCTGCCCATTCCAGAGAGGACAAGACGATGAGCAATCCAGCCGTCGCCGAAACAATTAAAACCACCTTGAAAGCTGCTCGGCATGCCCGTCTTAAGCGTGCGTTGCCGGGCATCATTATGCCGCTGGTGGGAATTTTGGCCTTCTTGCTGTTCTGGCAACTGGTCGCTAGTAACATTCACACCAGCCTGGGCCAGTTCCCAGGACCTGCCCAAGTGGCCAGCCAATTTAACGGCTTGATTGATGCGCACGTGGCCGAGCGGCACAAAGCCGTCATTTTCAAAGAGCGTCAAGCCACACGCAATGCCGCTCTACTGGCCAAAGATCCCAGCGCAACCATCAGTCGAGCTGCCTATACCGGCAAGCCAACTTTCTTTAAGCAAATCTTCACCAGCCTCTATACGGTGCTGACCGGTTTTCTGCTGGCCTCGTTAATCGCCGTGCCATTGGGGATTATCTGCGGGTTAAGCAAAACCATTTACAACGCCATCAACCCGCTGATTCAGATTTTCAAACCCATCTCGCCGCTTGCCTGGCTGCCGCTGGTGACCATCGTGGTCAGCGCCGTGTACACCAGCCAAGACCCGCTACTGGCCAAATCTTTCATTATCTCGGCCATCACAGTGGCGCTGTGCTGCCTGTGGCCGACGCTGATCAACACCACCGTCGGCGTCGCCAACCTGGATAAAGACCTACAAAACGTCAGCCGCGTGCTGCGTCTGTCGCCGATTAGCCATGTCCGCCGCATCGTCATACCGGCGGCCATACCGATGATTTTTACCGGCCTACGTTTGTCGCTGGCGACTGGCTGGATGGTGCTGATCGCCGCCGAAATGCTGGCGCAAAATCCCGGTCTGGGTAAATTCATCTGGGATGAATTTCAAAACGGCAGCTCCGACTCGCTGGGGCGGATCATGGTCGCGGTGATTGTTATTGGTCTGATCGGCTTTGCGTTGGACCGCCTCATGCTTGAACTCCAGCGCTATGTCAGCTGGGACAAAAATGCCGACCTGCGCTAACTCCAACTATCCACTCCCAACTATCCACTCCCAGGATCTCAGGAGCCTGCCATGAGCACTGCTACCCACCTTGAACTGTCCAACGTCGGCATTAGCTTTCCCACCGACAAAGGCCTGTACTGCGCCTTGCAGGACGTTAATTTAAAGATCGCCAAGGGCGAGTTTGTCTCGCTCATCGGCCACTCCGGCTGTGGCAAATCCACCGTCCTCAACATAGTCGCCGGGCTTTACCAAGCCAGCACCGGCGGGGTCATTCTCGATGGCCGCGAGGTTAACGAGCCCGGCCCCGAGCGCGCCGTGGTGTTTCAAAACCACAGTTTATTGCCGTGGCTGAGCTGCTACGAGAACGTCGAACTGGCGGTTCGCCAAGTGTTCAAAGGCAGCAAGAGCCGGCGCGAGATGCGTGAATGGATCGAGCACAACCTCGAACTGGTGCACATGATGCACGCCCAAAACAAACGCCCCAGCGAGATCTCCGGTGGCATGAAGCAGCGCATCGGCATCGCCCGCGCGCTGGCCATGCAGCCCAAGGTGCTGCTGATGGATGAACCCTTCGGCGCCCTCGACGCCCTGACCCGCGCGCACCTGCAAGACTCAGTTATGGAGATTCACGCAAGGCTGGGCAATACCGTGATCATGATTACCCATGACGTGGATGAAGCCGTGCTGCTCTCGGACCGCATCGTGATGATGAGCAACGGCCCCTCGGCCAGTGTTGGCGATATTCTAACCGTCGACCTGCCGCGCCCACGTGACCGCATGGCACTGGCCAACGACCCGCGCTATCACCACTACCGCGCTGCAGTGCTGGAGTTTTTGTATCAGCGCCAGCACCGCCCGGCGGCGTAAATTAGACGCTTACCTGTGTGCCGTGAAACTAGGCTTGTAGGGTGGGCTTCAGCCCACCTCTGTAAGACGCAATAATGCTGGTGGGCTGAAGCCCACCCTACGTGTTATCAGCACCGCCCGGCGGCCTGAGAACAGGCCAGCTCTGCCAAGGTGGGTAAGCCTTGGCAGAGCTGGTAAACTCGGGCCATCTGAGTCTTGCCGAGAGTTACCGCGTGGAACTGTTTAAAGAATTCATCTTCGAATCCGCACACCGCCTGCCGCATGTTCCGGCCGGGCATAAATGCAGTCGCCTACATGGCCACTCGTTTCGCGCCGCGATTTATATCGAGGGTGACGTTGACCCTTACACCGGTTGGATTCGCGACTTCTCCGAGATCAAGGCGATCTTCAAACCGATCTACGAGATGCTCGATCACAACTACCTGAACGAGATCCCCGGCCTGGAAAACCCCACCAGCGAGAACCTCGCCAAGTGGATCTGGCAACAACTCAAGCCACTGCTGCCCGAACTGTCGCGCATCCGCATCCACGAAACCTGCACCAGCGGCTGCGAGTATCGCGGCGACTAAGCGCTAACTGAGCAACACAGCAAGCCACAGACCAAGCCACCTACGGGTGGTTTTGTCGTTTCTGGGCAGCCAAACTTTTGGTGGGATTAGGGCTTTTACACGCCTGCACACGGCTCACCACGGCAAAAGCGTGATGCATGCGGCACCTACACCCGCCTGGCCGCGCTACTCTCGCTGGCACTTGCGTACAACAATAAAAATAATAGCCACAGGTAGCTGCCCATGGACTGTCAAGAAACTCGTGCGGGGGTACTGCGCGAAGACTTGCTGCACTTGCTTTGCCGCGCACAAGACTTCCCCCTGACCCTGCTGCTGGCCCCGGCCGGCTCCGGTAAGTCGACGCTACTCAGCCACTTTCGCGCCAGTCACAACTCTCAGTTGGTGGCCTATTACCCGATCCAGGTCGGCGATAACGACCCGCAGCGGTTCTTTCGGCGCCTGATCGAATGCATCCGCGCCCAGGTCAGTGACTTCGACTTTTCCTGGTTCAATCCGCTGGAAACCAGCCAAGCCCCGCTGCTGGTCGGCGAGCGACTGGCCGAGGCCTTGGCGCGGATCGACGCAGGCCTGTACCTGCTGCTGGACGACTTTCAATCCATTCACCAGCCGAGCATCCTCGAGGTGATCGCCGCGTTGCTGGAGCAATTGCCGAGCAATATCCGGCTGATTATCTCCAGCCGCAAGCACCCAGGTTTCGCCCTCAGCCGGCTCAAACTCGACAATCAATTGCTCTGCATCGACCAGCATGACCTGCGCTTGTCGGCCGCCCAAATCCAGCAACTCAACAGCCATCTGGGCGGCCCGGTGCTGCCGGAAAACTACATCGGCAACCTGCTGGAAATGACCGAAGGCTGGGTCGCTGGAGTCAAGCTGGCGCTGCTGGCCTACGCCCGTACCGGCACCATCGCCTTGCAACGTTTTAACGGCAGCCAGCCGGAAATCGTCGATTACTTTGGTCATGTGGTGTTCAAGGATTTAGCCCCGCCACTGCGCGAGTTTTTACTCTGCAGCGCGATTTTTGACAGCTTTAACGGCCCGCTCTGCGACAACGTCTTGCAACGCACCGACTCGGCGCTGCTGCTGGAGCAATTAGCCGAACGCGAGTTGTTTATGCTGCCGGTGGAAAACCAGCCCGGCTGGTTTCGCTATCACGCCCTGCTGCATGACTTTTTAAACAGCCGCCTGGCCATCGAACAACAGCCACTGATCGCCCAGTTGCACAGCCGCGCCGCCGCCTATTACATGGCCTGCGGCAAGCAGGACCAGGCCATGCAACACGCCCAACGTAGCGGCGACCAGCCCCTGTTTGAACAGTTGCTGGCCAGCAGTTGCGCGGTATGGATTCCGACCGGGCAATTTGGCGAGATCATCAAATGGGTCGAACCGCTGGCCGAAACCACCCTGCTGGCCAACCCCAGGTTATTGGTGCCGCTGATCGGTGCCCTGACCCTGTCGCGGCGTTTTCACCAAGCCCGCTATTACTTGGAAACCCTCAAGAGCCTGCCGCCCATGGCCAATGGTCAGCCATTGTTTGAGCCGCTGACCGAACAGTTTCTGTGGCTGAACCTGCAGCTGTTTCAGCACGATCAAGATTTTCGCCTCAGCCAAGACTGCAGCGCCCTGCTGGCCCCCGGTGTGCACCGTGGAATTCGCGCCGTCAGCCTGACGATTATTGCCTATCACCACTTGATCGATGCCCGCCTGGAAACCGCCATCCGCTTTGCCAGCCAAAGCAAAGAGCTGCTGGCGCAAAGCGGCCACAGTTTTTTTGAAAGCTACGCCGACCTAATTATCGCCCTGTGCAACCGCTACGCCGGGCGTACCAGCAGCGCCCGCAAAGAGGTCTACAGCGACTATCAGCGCACCGACCAAACCTCGCCCGCCTGGGTCAACCGCGCCACGGCCATGGTGGTCTCGCTCTATGAGCAGAACCAGCTCGGCGCGGCGCAACAGCTCTGTGAAGACTTGATGGCGGTGGTCAACTCCTCCTCGGCCACCGAGGCGATTGCCACCGTGTACCTGACCCTGTCGCGGCTGCTGCATCAGCGCCAACAGCTGGTGCGGGCCAGCCGCCTGTTGGAGCAACTGGCGAACATTTTGCAGCTGGGTAACTACGCCCGCTTCGTCAGCCAGTTGGCGCAAGAGCAGATCCGCCAAGCCTATCTCAGCGCCAATCAGCCAGCTTTGCAGGCCCTGGCCCAGCGCTATCAGTTGGCCGAACGGCTGGCCGCCGGCGACTGGGAAAGCGCCCGCAGCTATGACGAATGTTGGGAGCGTTACGGCCTGGCAACTGTGTACTGGTTACTGGCCCGGGGTGCCAAGGGTCGGGCGGTGCGGATTCTCAAAGTGCTGGCCGAATCCTTGCACCTGAGCGAGGTCAAGACCCGCGCGCTGATCATCGAGGCCAACCTGCTGGCACTCAATCCGCAGCAGCAAACCAGGGAGTTGCAAGTGCGCGAGCTGCGCCAGCTGATCAGCCAATACGGCATCAGCAATTTCAGCCGCTCGTTGTATGACGAAGCACCAGGCTTCGGCGCCGAGTTGCTACGCTTGAATCCAGAGCAGCTAGCCGATATTTCGGACAAATACCGCGAGTCCT
>JAIERD010000375.1 GCA_019747155.1 Pseudomonadaceae bacterium | reverse complement strand
GAAGCCTTAGCGTGTTGGCTGGCACTTGATGGCAATAAGTGGCAAGCCGACTCACGCCTGCGTGGTGCTACCAAGCTACGAGGCGCCAGCGATTTATCGTTTAAGGCCGTATCCAAGCCTGGCTTTTATGTGACCCAGCCAATGCGTATGGCAACGGTGCAGGTATTGCCAGCATTGGGCTTGGTGCAGGCGGATGCGACACGTTTTAACCAGTACCAACTCAGTGAGCATTGCTTACGCAGGTTTGATTTGGGCGATAAATCCAATGGCGGCTATGGCCGCGAAGTTTTCGAGCATATTTACCAATGGAGTCAAGGTAAGCGTGAGGCGCATGCCGGGCGTCATAAGGCATTTTTTTATAGGGCTTTATCACCGCTTGAACCTGTGGATGAACCATTACGGCGCCTACTTACCGATGTATTGCACTGCGGTGGCGAAATCGAGCCGCATGTCAGCCGGCAACGCCGGCGCAATGCACTGCAATGGGTTGAAGGGCTGCGTCAACAATCAGAGCAAGTGCCCAGTTGGGATAGCCGCCCAAGCATGCTCGATGTTGAGCATTGGCATGACCTAAAAACCGGCGCTGCTTTTTTTGCGCTGCGCGATCAGAGTTTAGAGGTGCTTGATGCACTGGAGTCGCATCTCGGAGCCTTGCAGGATGGCCGATCTTTCGACTTGAGCAAATCGACGTTTCCGCAGTCGGTGCTGTTGGCACTCGTCGAGCTGCGTCAACTGGCTTCTGAGTACTTGGCGTTGGGCCATAGCGAGCCTATTGCCCGCCAATTTAGTCGTGAGTGCAGCGCTGAAACGGATGCGGCAATTGTTCGGCACTTGCTCGAACGTGACGGGCGTGTGTTGCGCCTGATGGGCTCCGTTGTATTGCCAGGCCCAGCATTTGAGGTCGGTTCCAACGTTAACAATACTGAGGCAGAAACTACGGATGAAGAGGTTGATCAGCGTCGCTTGAAATGGCCCGCAGGCATGTCGAGTCGCATGAGCAATCTGTTCTATTTGAACGCCGACCTGCATGGCGATCTGGATACATGGCTCAGCGCAGACCCTCTCACGCATAGCGAAGAATCATAATGACCACGCCATCTCTGCTGCATCATTTTGAAGCGCCCGATGACTATCTGGGTAGCTTTGGTTGGTTGTGTGGTTATTCTGCCGATTGCAATTTTCTCGATCAGGCTGCTGAGCGTTTTACCCGGCAAACCACGGCGCAGCGAGCCCATCAGGGGCAACTTGCGCTGGCAGTGATGCTCGACCCCGCGCACGCGGCCATTGCCTTGACGGATGCCCCAGGGGTTGCGCATCTGATCTTCAAAGCGGAACAAAAAAAGCCTTTTGCTTTGCTGCATGCAAAAGTTGCTGTGCTGGGCTTTCGCCATGAAAAAGAGCCCGATCGCTGGCTAGTGCGCTTGATCGTATCCACAGGTAATTGGACTGTACAAACAGTTACTGAGTCGCTCGATCTGGTTTCGTGTATCGAGTGCAGCAGTGAAGATGTACAGCAACAGCCCGCTTGGCTTGGACAAAACTGCACGGACATAAGTGCTGCTTGGCAGATGCTGGAGTGGCTTAGCGGTTACTTCGATACACGAATTCTGCATGCCAAATCCAGTCACCAGCCAGCTTCTTTAACAGCGCAGTCCATGCAGTGGCTAAACGGCTGGTTAAGCACTGTGGCTGCGCACAACACGCCCAATGCGTCCCCGCGTTATTTCGATAACCGCAAGCAGTCTTTGCTGAAGCAACTGGTACCGTTGATCAAGCAGCATGCCTCTGACGTTAAACGAAATTATCTCGGCATGGGCTCGGGGTTTTTCGAGGGCGTCAATGGCCATGGGCAGCTACCCTCGGTACTGAGTGAAATCACCACGACGTTGCAAGACGCGGGCTTATTAACTGGTCGCCCTAAAAAAATAGACGTTTTCGTGAATCCTGCTGCATGCCAAGCCGTTGCCGAAGGATTAAGTGCAATGCAGGCCGCTGGCTACCGAGTTTGTGCTGCGGTACAAAATGTTGAGATGTTTGGTTCGGTGAGGCGCTCACTGCATGCCAAGTTTATTTTCTCCACCAACACTCGAGAAGACAGCGCGCGCTGCAGCAGTGCCTGGGTTTACTTAGGCTCAGGCAACTTAACTGGTCCGGGGTTCGCCAATCCGATGTCAACCGCTGGTGGCAACCTTGAAGCTGGCATGCTGCTTAGCCCTGAGGGGCTGTATTGGAGCGCTGAGGGGGATGTCAGTACCACTCGGATTATTACCAATCTATTGCCAGTGGGGCGAGATCCAGAAGAATTAGCGGTTGAGCAATGCTCTGCCGGTGAGCCAATGCCCGAGCATGATGACGGCCCGCTCGCCGCGCCGCTGGCGTGGCTTAACTGGCAAGTGACCGAGGAGGGCAGTTCGCTGCGTGCCCCTGAGCAGACAGAGGTGCCAGTAACGTTGCTGGATTCCAACGGCGCCGCGTGCGCCAGCTCGCAGCCAGGTGTGTGGCCATGGCTTGGTGAACCACCGAGAGTGGTGACTATTCAGTGGTCAATTGCTGGACAGGTACATAGCGCTGCATTACCCGTACTGGATGAGTCGGGGCGCTTGGCCGCCACGGCTATGCCTGAGCTGGATCTGGATGAGGTCTGGTGGCAACTGGCCAATTTCCCGCAGTCGGCCGTGGATGAAGACAAGACGCTGGATGAGCTTGAAGAGAGTCCAGGCAGTATGGGGCAGACCGGTGCTGCTGCAGTAGCGGATGCTGGCGTCGCCGGCTACCCGATCCGCCGGATGATGGTGTTGATTGAGCAGATAGCTGCCAAGCAGGTGGATCTGCACCCACTCGACTGGTTGGCCTGGTGCACGCGGCTTGAGCAGTCCTTGCTGCAAGTCGCAAAGGATCCGGTCATTAACATATTCCGGGCTATGCGCCTCAATCCCCTAAGCCCGTTGCGCGAAGCGGCATTCCTGCCCGTTTTTGCCGAGCAGGCGTCGAGCCCTGAGGGCGCGAATTATCGAGCCTTACTTGCTCGAATCGAGACGTCTTGGGATGTAGCAAACCTGTGCAAATTTGGAGAGCAGCAATGAATCAGCAATTTCAAGGATGGCAGGTTGTTGCAGACAAGTTGCTTGAGCTCGTCCAGCAGCAGGATCCAGGCACAAACCTTATCCCCTGGCTGAATCAGGGGCAGTGCGCCAGCGTGCGTGCTTTGGCCACGCGGTTGCGGGACAACGGGGTGATCGTGGCGGATGAAGTCGGCATGGGCAAAACCCGCATTGCCGTTGCGGTGATACGCGCCGTGGTTGCCGCCGGTGGCCGTGTTGCGGTGCTGGTGCCGCCGGTGCTGGGTTACCAATGGCAGGAAGAATTAACCCGTGGTGAGGTCAAAGCTGCACCGTTACTGCGCAGCCTATGGCAATACATCTCAGCCTGGGACTCTGAACAGGTTACCGAGCAGAAACCGTGGTTTGCGCAGTCGGTAGTTATGGTTTCCCATGGTTTTTCTAACTGGCGTTTGGGTCAAGATTCGCATGCGTGGCGCTGGGCATTGCTGCCCGAGGTGTATGCTCATTGGCGCAAGAAAACTCAGGGACGTTTTCCGCGAGGTTACTTTCAAGAAGAGGCCCTCAATTATCCTTGGGCTGAGTACGCTTCAATTAAAAATGCGGCTACCAGCATCTGTAACGCCATACCTAAAGATTCCCAGCATCCGCTCTATCAGCAAATGGACGCGCTAATAAGCCGTACACCATGGCCGGGCGCCTTGGAAGCAAGCGAATACAAGCGCTATGAACTTCTCCGCCCCTGTCTCGAAGAAGCGGTAGGCCTGGGTTTGGGGCACTTTGATCTAGTCGTGATCGACGAGGCGCACAAGAGCCGTAATGACGACAGCGGTCTTTCTGGCTTGCTTGGCCGCTTAATCCAGGCATCGCCTGCTGCCCGACGCTTTGCCATGACCGCGACTCCCGTTGAGTTGGATGTCAGCCAGTGGCAGCAGATTCTTCGCCGTATCGAACTCAAACCTGACCAATTGCAGGTCGTCGAAAATGCCGTAACAGGCTATGCCCTTGCGGTGCAGCAAGTCCGCGCCAGCCCTACCGATGCAGCTGTCAGAGCCGCTTACGCCACTGCGGCGGCAAGCTTTCAGGCTGCCTTGTCACCTTTTGTATTGCGCCGCGACAAGCGCGAAGACCAAGCCGTACAGCAGTTTGTAAAAGCGACCCAACTCTCCCATGACGCCTATCGGCAAGAGCGCGATATTGCCATTGATGTGGCAACGCTTGATCCCGCCTGGCAGCAGGCAGTATGTGCGGCCGAAGCCTTGTCGGTGGTGACGGTTGGCCTGCGCGACAGCCAGAATGAACAGCTCAAACGTCTGCGTCTGACCATGGGTAATGGCCATGGCCTCGCTGCCGTAATCGATAGCCCCAGCTATGTTGCCGAGCAAGACAGCGAAGCCGATGAGCTGGCGGAAAATCAACTAGCAGCGGCAGGCAAAGCCTCGCTGAGCCCCGCAGAGCTTAAACGCCTGCAGCGTGCGCAATGGTGGAGCACGGTTATGCAGCAACCCTTCGTCGATAAAAATGGCGATGAAGTGCTGTTTAACCATCCTGCAACCTTAGCAGCAGTGGCTGTCATTGAAGAGGTCAGTGAACGCGGTGAAAAGGCCCTGGTCTTTGGTCGCTTTACTCGACCGTTAACCTGTTTGGTGCAACTGCTGAATGCCCGTGCCATGTTGCGCGCACTCGCGGCAGGTAACCCCTGGCCTCAAGCTAAGGTGCGCGGTGAGGATAGCGGTGGCGCCAATGAGAGCGATTGGCCTGCGATACGTGCAGCGCATCAGCAATTGCAGTCAAGCTTATGCCTAGACGTGCTGGATGCGACATTGGCCGAGCAATACCGTGAGTTGCAAAAGCGCCGGCAAAGCCAGCGTAATGATCTGCCAGGGTTGCTCGAAGAGGGCTTTCGCCAAGGGCAGTTCGAGCCTCGCGTGTGCAGTCTCTACGCTGCATTTTGCACCGTATTGGCCAATGCCAAAGAGGGCGAAGATGACGATCACGCCCTTGCGCTGGTTAGCCGTGCGCTAACCGAGCAATTGGGTGACTCGGCCCAGTTGCTAAGCCCTGAGGGTTATGCAAAAGCCTTTGCTGATTTGATGCACGCATTGTGCGAACGCAATGAAGGCGATGAGGACGGCGATGGCCAACTCGATGAGCAGGAAGCTGAACGCTTGTGGCCACATTTACAGCAGCGCCTAAAAGATGAGTACGGCAGCAGCCAAGGCACCTTTGCCCGCTTGATGTACGGCGGCACTAGCCAGCACAGTCGACGCATGATGCAGCTAGCATTTAATCGCCCGCACAGTTCGATTAAGGCGCTGGTGGCGCAATCAATGGTTGGTCGCGAGGGGCTGAACCTGCACGAAGCCTGCAAAACCGTGATTTTGCTCCATCCCGAGTGGAATCCTGGTGTGGTTGAGCAGCAAATTGGTCGCGTTGATCGGGTTGGCAGCTTTTGGCAGCAGGAGTTGGCCCGAGTGATTGAGAGCGGCGGCAAGCTTGCCGATATTCCCCGGATCGATGTGCGACCGGTGATTTTCCAAGGCACTTACGACGAGTATAACTGGCAGGTGTTGCGGACCCGCTGGGCTGATTTACGTGCGCAACTACACGGTATCGTGGTCACCCAGGGCAACACGGACGACCCTGAAATGCAGGCTTACTTAGATGAAATAGCTCAGGCCGCGCCAAGTTTTTCACCGGGGGTTTCCGCTGACATAGCGAGGTAGACTGAATCGCCCCTTGTTTCAACCTGGTGAGTGCATACAGCGCTTTTGCAGGCAGAATGTAGGTATTAGCTAATAAGGAGTTATCCATGAGACTTTTTCTTGCAATGGCGCTGGCGCTGCTGGTTTGTGGCTGCGAGCAAGCCGGGCCTGCCGATCCTGAGGGCCAAGGGGCCTGGTTGACGCTGGGGCGTAATGGTATTGCCAGTGTGTTTGCCCGATTCGACACGGGCGAAACCGAAAAGTGGAATGCGCCCTATACAACCAACTTTGGCTCCGATGGCCAATCGTTGGAGATTGTCGTGCATACCGAGCGGTGCGGCGATCTGCAGTTTCTGTCAGTGCTTGGCAGTGCCGACCTCAAACTGATTGTCCAAGGAGCCGCCGCTGCCCGCGCCAGGCCATGCCCGTTAAATAGTGGTAAGGCGCCCGCTTGGAAACTGGTCACTAAAGTGGTGAATTCAGCGAAGGGTTAGTATGGCTAGGCCCTAGTGCTGCAGGCGCGCCTGACCGTATCCGATCAAAGACGGCACACTGCTCAAGCGTCAGTAATAGACGCTAAGTAATCATCTTGGATTGACCCAGTCCCTTGGCCTTTTGGATAGACGCATGCAATTCATCCTCGGTGCACTTGATCCAGAGATGCACACCATCGAGCAACTGTTGGCCAAGGAGGGGCGTCATTTTGTGCATGCCAGGCTGAATGGTCGGCGTGTTGTCAGCGGCAACGCCTATGTTGCAGACGTTCTGAGCGGCGAGATCGACTGGACGCAGTCGGTGGTTTGGGTTGAGTGTTCGGTGCCGGCTTTGCGCAACGAGCAGCACCTGGTTGCCGACCACCACAAGCCCGGTGACCCTGGCTACAGCCTGCCGGCTGAGCGCTACTGGCAGGGCTCAAGCCTGGGCCAGGTCTGCACGTTTTTGGGCATTGCCCAGAGCAAGCCCCTGAGCATCATTGCCGCGTCTGATCATTGTCTGAATCACGCCTACCAAGGTCTTTGCCCGGGTGTTGAACCGTTCGAGGTCCGCCAATCGCGGATTGCCAGCCGCGCGCAGTTTCAGCGTATTTCCCCAGAGCAGATGCTCAACAAGATTAATGCCGCCATTGAAGTCATCAAGGGGCTGCCCACCATCGAGATAGGTGGTTACCCGTTTAAGGACGCCATGGACCGCTTTGTTCCAGAGCTGCCGGAAGCGTCCGCCATGCTCAATATGCCGATCATCTACACCCGCCGCGAAGCTCGACTCGGGCTGACCAAAGTGGGGGTGCTAAACG
>JAIERD010000019.1 GCA_019747155.1 Pseudomonadaceae bacterium | reverse complement strand
TGGCCAACTCCGACGAACAGGCCAACCGCACCCACAGCGTCGCCGCCGCCATTAATGAACTGGGCGCCGCCGCTCAAGAGATCGCCCGCAATGCCGCGCAAGCGTCGAACCAGGCCTCCGATGCCCGCCACCTGGCCGAAGATGGTCGCGAGGTGGTCGGTAGAACCATCCGCGCCATGAGCGAACTGTCGAGCAAAATCAGCGCGTCCTGCAGCAATATCGAAACCCTCAACAGCAAAACCGTAAACATCGGCCAGATCCTTGAGGTGATTAAAAGCATCTCCCAACAAACCAACTTGCTGGCCCTCAACGCCGCGATCGAAGCGGCGCGCGCGGGCGAGGCCGGCCGCGGTTTTGCCGTGGTGGCCGATGAAGTGCGCAACCTTGCCCATCGCACCCAAGAGTCAGCACAAGAAATTCAGCAAATGATTGAGGAACTGCAAGTCGGCTCGCGCGATTCGATGATCACCATGACCGAGAGCCAGCGCTACAGCGAAGAGAGTGTCGAGATTGCCAACCAGGCCGGCGAACGGCTCGGCAGCGTGACCCAGCGGATCGGCGAAATCGACGGCATGAACCAATCGGTTGCCACCGCCACCGAGGAGCAAACCTCAGTGGTCGAGTCGCTGAACGTCGACATCCACGAAATCAATCAACTCAATCAGCATGGCGTCGAAAACCTGCAGGAAACCCTGCGCGCCTGTGATGACCTGCAACAGCAAGCCGTGCGCCTACAGCAACTGGTCAATAGCTTTCGCATCTAGCGATGCGAACAGGGCGCGCTAGCAGCCTTAGCGCGCCTGGTCGGTGACTGAGTGCGGCGAGTTTAGCGGCTCAGTCTCTGCCGCACGCTCAAGTGGCGCCTGCAATTGGCGCCACAGCTCTGCCGCAGCAGTAAAGTCGGCGCCATGCTCGCCGGTTAGCTCATCTGGGTCATAACGACTGACACAACCCTCCCCCAGCGTTGCCGGCGGATTTGAGGCGGCGCGGTCGAGTGGATCATTCATGGCAACCTCGACATGTGGGCACGGCTAATCGCTTCTATTTAGCTCGCGACTGACAAGCACGCAACAGTTTCGCAACAGGCGTCAGTCGAACAAGACTGTTTTGTTGTCGTGAACCAGCACCCGGTCTTCCAAGTGCAAGCGCAAGCCACGCGCCAGCACTCTCTTCTCGACGTCTTTGCCCAGGCGAACCATATCTTCGATGCTGTCGCGATGAGTCACGCGCGCCACGTCCTGCTCGATGATCGGGCCGGCATCCAGCTCTTCGGTAACGTAGTGACAGGTGGCGCCAATTAACTTCACCCCACGTAACGAGGCTTGGTGATAGGGCTTGGCGCCCACAAAAGACGGCAAAAAGCTGTGATGGATGTTAATCACCCGCTTCGCAAAGGCCTGACAGAGTTGTGGCGGCAGAATTTGCATGTAGCGCGCCAGCACTATGGCGTCGGCCTGACTGGCTTCAACCAGGCGGGACACCTCGGCAAAGGCCGCTTGTTTATTCTGCGGGTCAACCGGCACATGCTCAAAGGCAATGCCGTGCCACTCCACCATGCTGCGCAAATCATCGTGATTGGAGATGACGCAGGGAATCTCACAATCCAGCTCATTGCTATGCCAGCGATGCAGTAAATCCGCCAGACAATGCGACTCGCGGCTGGCCATCAATACCACGCGCTTCTTTTGCGCCGAATCGGTGACCCGCCAGTCCATGGAGAACTCTTGGGCAATAGGCGCAAAAGCCTGGCGAAACCCGGCAAGATCAAATGGCAGTGAGTCGGCGCGAATCTCGTGGCGCATAAAGAACCAACCATTCTGATTGTCTGAATGGTGACTCGCCTCGGTAATCCAGCCGTTATAGGTGGCCAAAAAATTACTCACCTTGGCAACGATACCAACGCGGTCCGGGCAGGCTATGACCAGCCGAAAAGTGCGCATACAGAAAACTCCAGAAGCACGACAAAGACCGCCATTCTAGCCAGTGGCCGCGAAAACTTCAGTATTACTAAGCGGCAATTACTTATCAGCACGGCACATAGCGTGTGTTCGAGCACCTGCTTAACCGCCGAGCGCAACAAGCTGTAACAACAGTGGCTAACAGCCAGCGCACAATTCGCGTCCGACTTAAATCAGCCCAGTTATGCGACAAAGACTTACAAAAGTTATCCCTGGCCAATATTCAACAAACAGTTATTTTATATAAATTCATTTGACTTGTTTACAGGCTGTAACTGCCTGACTATTATTACCAGCACTACTCCCCTGATCCATCGAACACCCATAGGAAAGCCAATGTCCTTAGTCAATGAATACCGCTCAACCGAAGCTGCAATCAAAGAGCTGCAAGCACACCTGAAAAGCCTGTCGGAAAATGACAAGCTCAAGCAAGAGCTTGAATTTGAAACCAAGCTGCGCGCACTGATGGCTGAGTATCAAAAAGCCCTGCCAAGCATCATCGCCATTCTTGATCCGCAAGCTAAAGCTGGCAAAGTTGCTCGCGTTAGCAAAACTACCGGCACCAAGCGTGCTCGTAAAATGAAGCAATACAAGAACCCAAACACCGGCGACGTGATTGAAACCAAAGGTGGCAATCACAAAGTCCTGAAAGAATGGAAAGCCAAGTGGGGCTCCGACGTAGTTGAAAGCTGGGTCACCCTGCTCGACTAAGCTGCCCTGCTATATAAAAAACGCCAGCATGCTGGCGTTTTTTATTGCCTGGCCAAAAGACCCGCTACAGCGACAAGCGCGTGGCCAACTGCTGCGCATGAGCCTGCCACTGCGCTAGCAACGCCTGCTGAGCCACTGTCGCGCCAGACAAGGCTTGTATCGCAGCCTGCTCGAAAGCCTCCAGGGTATTAGGTGCGCCAAACTGCGGATCAGTTAATCGCTGCTTACAAAATAACTGCCACCGTTCAGTTTCGTCAGGCGTTAGGGTTTGCGGAAAGTTACGGGCGCGGTAACGAAAGAGTAATTCAGGCAAACGCGCGTCATCAAATGGCCATACCGGCCGGGCTAACTCTTCGGGTTCGGCGCGGCGCACTTGCTCACAGAGTCGACGATCGCGATCACCGAGAAAGCCGTCATATAACTGCTGTTCGGGATCTTCGCTGGGTGCAAAGCCTTCCTCGGCATAAATAATCTGCATTTTTTCCCGCCACAGGCCCTGGTTCTCGCGCAAGGTTATTGCGCGCTGCTGGCAGGTGGGCAAATCCAATTGCAAGCGCTGCTTATCACTGTCACGCAATACACTTAATGGCGCCAACACCGGACAACGATTGACGTGCAACAACTTCAGCGGCACCGGAAATTCACCTTCCGCCAATTGTTCACGGCGTGTGTAGAGTCGCTGGCGCAAGCTTTCACCATCCAGTTGCAGCAGCACTTGCGGATCAAGTTGCAGATCGCAAACGATCAATGCATTGCGATTTTTTGGATGCCAGGCCAGCGGTAAAATTACGCTCAAATAATGCCGCGCCGCCGAATAACGCCCCGACACATGCAGTAATGGCTGGAGTAATTGAATCTGCTCCAATACGCGCGGTTTGCTACGTTGGCGATAAAGAAACTCGTACAGTTTTGGCTGCTTTTCACGTACTAAGCGCGCCAAGGCAATGGTGGCCCGCACATCGCTCAAGGCATCGTGAGCCTGCGCATGTTCAATGCCATTCTCTTTAGTCAGGCGCTCCAGCTTAAGGCTGACGCGGCCATCTTCCTCTGGCCAGTTAAATCCCTCGGGGCGCAGGGCATAGGCGGTGCGGACTAGATCAATCAAGTCCCAGCGGGTATTACCGCCCTGCCATTCACGCGCATAAGGGTCAAAGAAGTTGCGATAGAGGCTGTAGCGAGTCACTTCATCATCAAAACGCAAACTGTTGTAACCCGCGCCACAGGTGCCCGGCATGGATAACTCGGCATGCAGGCGCGTCATAAATTCAGCTTCGGGCAAACCCTGCTCGGCCAAACGTTGCGGAGTGATGCCGGTAATCAGGCAGGCCATGGGGTGCGGCAGAATGTCGTCACTGGGCTGACAATAGATATTCAGCGGCGTGCCGATTTCGTTCAGCGCCTCGTCGGTGCGAATCCCGGCCACCTGCAGTGGCCGATCACAACGCGGGTTAATCCCGGTGGTCTCAAAGTCATACCAAAAAATGCTGGGCGTCACGGCAAAGTCCTAAACAGGGTGGCGGCGGCAGTTTAGGCATAGCCAACAAAGCTTGGCGAGCCTTGCCCGCAAGCGACGCGAGCCGTTAGCATGGCAGCCAGGATCTCAACCCCAGTACAAGGACTGTTCCGATGAACGCCAATCCCAGCGAAAACCCCTACGCCGCCCCCGCCAGCAATCTGCAAGAAACCGCACCCGCACACCAAGTGCCAAGCATCGAAGAAGCATTGAGCCGTGGCTATGATTTTCGCATCGGCGAGTTACTCAGTGATGCCTGGCAGCGCGTCAAAGGCAGTAAAGGCCTGATCATCGGCGCCGTTATCATTTACGCCGTGGCCGCCACCATCATCAACTCGGTGTTCGGTGCCATGCTGGGCTTGATCGGCTTGCAGGCCGATCCAGAAAACCTAGCGGGCATGTTGGCCGGGCAATTTGCTATCAGCATTCTTGGCGCGGCGGTCACTTACCCGCTGCTGGCCGGCCTGATGATGATCGGCATTCGCCGCGCTGCCGACCAAGCCTTTAACTTTGATCTAGCTTTCAGTGGTTTTAAAAATCCGCTGCCGATTATCATCACTGGCGTGCTGATGTTGGTGATGATCTATGTCGGCTTCCTACTGCTGCTGTTACCCGGCATTTACCTGATGATTGCCTACGCATTGGCCTTGCCGCTGGTGATCGAGCGCGGCCTGACGCCTTGGCAAGCCTTGGAGGCCTCACGCAAAGCCATCAGCCAACATTGGTTTAAAGTGCTCGGCCTGAACCTTGTACTGGGGCTGATCGTTGGTCTAAGCGCCATCCCGCTGGGCATTGGCATGATCTGGACAGTACCGCTCTGGACAATTGCCAGCGGCGTGCTGTATCGCACCATCTTCGGTGTCTTGCCCGTAGCCGAGTAATCGCCTTAATTGCGCCGGAGCGCACATGCCTCCGGTTGCTTGTACGCCTGCTGCTCGCTAGCATCGGGCTTTCTTTGACGCAGCCAGCCGATGCCCTCCCCGCCCCCCACCACTATGTCCCAGCCAAACTGTGCAACCACTGAGCTGCTGGACACCCGCTATAAAGTGGAAACCCCAGAAGGTATCGACCTCACCCTGCGCCCAGCCAGCTTGGTGCCGCGCGCCTTGGCGTTCGCCATCGATCTAGCGATTCGCGGTGTGGTCTTGCTGTTGCTGCTGCTATTACTCGAACTGCTCGGCAAGCTCGGCAAAGGCCTGGGCGCCATCCTGATGTTTATGCTGACCTGGTGGTACATGGTGTTGTTCGAGGTGCTCAACCAAGGCCGTTCACCAGGTAAACAATGGATGGGTTTGCGCGTGGTGCATGACGATGGCACCCCTATTGGCTGGGCCGCCTCGCTAACCCGCAACCTATTGCGCTTTGTCGATTTTTTGCCGTTTGCCTATGCACTGGGGATTCTCAGCAGCCTTAACCATCCGGCCTTCAAGCGACTGGGCGATCTGGCCGCCGGCACCTTGGTGGTCTATCAGGAAAAACCGGCAAGCCGCCCGGCACTGCCAGAGGCTGAACCACTGCGCGCACCATTCAGTCTGAACCTGGCCGAGCAACGGGCTATTTTGGCTTTTGCCGAGCGCCAAGCCGGATTATCCAGCGCCCGCAGCGACGAGGTGGCGGCCATTTTGGCCGAGCCGTTACAGGTGCCGCCCGAGCAGGCCCAAGCCCAACTCAACGGGATTGCCCGTGGCTTGCTGGGGCCGACATGAAACAAAGCCTGTTTGAGAACCACTACCAAAGCAGCTGGCAAAGCTTTGCCGAGCAACTGCACGCCCTTGAACGCGGCAAGGCTAAGCCTGAGCACAGCCAAGACTTTGCCGCCCGTTATCGACACCTTTGCCAACAGCTGGCGCTGGCCCAAGAGCGCGGCTACAGCAGCCATCTGGTCGAACAACTGCAACAACTGGTGATGCGCGGCCATCAACAGCTGTATCGCCATCGCAGCCACTTGGGCGCCAATCTGATTCGTTTCCTGCTGACCGGCTTTGCCCAGCTGGTACGCCGCGAATGGCGCAGCCTGCTGTGCGCCAGCTTGCTGTTTTATGGCAGTTTGCTCGGCATGGGGCTGCTGGTTTATCTGTTCCCCGACCTGGTCTACAGCGTGGTGGCGCCCGATCAAGTGCACTCGATGGAGTCGATGTACGAGCCCGACGCCCAGCGCCTGGGCCGCTTTGGCGAGCGTAACTCTGGCGATGACTGGGTGATGTTCGGCTACTACATCATGAACAATATCGGCATCGCCTTTCAGACCTTCGCCAGCGGTTTGCTGTTTGGCCTGGGTAGCCTGTTTTTCTTGTTTTTTAACGGGCTGATGATCGGCGCCGTCGCCGGCCATTTGAGCCAGATCGGTTCGGGGCTGACCTTTTGGTCGTTCGTCATCGGCCACGGCGCCTTCGAGCTAACCGCCATCACAGTAGCGGGCGCTGCCGGCTTAAAACTCGGCTGGGCGCTGATTGCACCAGGGCGCTGGCCACGCAGCGAAGCCTTGCGTTTGGCCGCCGCGCAAAGCGTGCAACTGGTCGCCGGGGCCATCTTGCTACTGCTGATTGCGGCCTTTATTGAGGCCTACTGGTCGTCGATGACGTACACCAGCGTCAATATAAAGTTCGCCGTGGGTGGCGGTCTGTGGCTATTGGTCGGCGCTTATTTTGCCTTCGCCGGACGAGGTCAAAATGACGCTGATTAAAGCCAATACAGACCGCCTCAGCCTGAGTGCGAGGCCGTTATGCGCCTGACTGACGCCAGCGTGATCATCCGCCCGCGCAGCGCTTGGGAAGCCCTGGATCTTGGCGTGCTGCTGGCCCGCCGGCATCGCGCGCTGTTGAGTGCCAGCTGGGCGTTGCTGACCTTGCCGGTATTC
>JAIERD010000126.1 GCA_019747155.1 Pseudomonadaceae bacterium | reverse complement strand
GTCATTTTCGTTGTCTCTGCAGGCAATCTAGAAAGTGCTCAAGCTCGTAACCGCTGGCCTGACACTGCAACTCCCGCTCTTCAACAGCTCGCCACGTACAGGCAGCTGGGTGCCGACCGTATTTATGTTCCAGGTGAAACTGCCAGGAACGTCACGGTGGGTGCGCTTGAGCTCATCGACAGTTCGGGGGTAACGCGACCGGCACGATATTCGAGACGAGGGCCGGCGACTTCGGCCGGAATTAAGCCCGACTTTGCACATGTTGGTGGCTGCTTAGCCACCAACAACCCACTGCACTCTGTAGATCATTCCGGAGACCTGATTCCGGACGAGGGAACAAGTTTTGCCGCGCCGCTGGTAGCCAAAACACTAGCCATTCTCAATCACAGAATTGAGGGCCAGCAGCCGCGTGACGTGCTTTTGGCGTTGATGTACCACTTTGCGAGAATGCCTACGCTGTTGAATGACAAGCTGCTGAACGATGTCAGTAAGGACTTCGCCGGCTTCGGCATTCCAGGCTCGGTGGACGATATGCTCGCCACCGATGACACGTCGATTACTCTGGTGTTTCAGGACACGCTGCCGCCCAAGAGGGAGTTGTCTTTTGACTTCGAATGGCCCTCGGTTTTGGTCTCGAACGGCGTAACCCGTGGTGAGGTCGAACTGACCATTGTCTATTCACCGCCGTTTGATCGTCGGCACCAAGCTGAGTTCACCCGCGTGAACCTTGATGCGTACCTGCGTCAGGAAACCCTCAACAAAAAAACCGGCGAATTCATATATACCGGCCGGCTCAAGCCAGATCACGCCGGAGTGCTTGAGAAGAACCTTATCGCGCATGGTGCCAAGTGGTGGCCAGTCAAGCGTTACAACCGAACCTTCACTCGCCTCGAGGGAACAAGTAACTGGCGTTTGGTGGTCGATTCTCTCACTCGCGCAGGAGCGGACTATCCTGAGTCGGGGGTGACGTTCGCGGTCATTTTGACAATCTCTGATCCCGAGAAAAAAGCAGGTGTCTTCGCCAGTGCAAGGAGAGGACTCGTCAGTAAAGGCGTTAGCTTGCGTGATGTCAGAACTCAGGCCAGGGCAAGAGCTCGATGACAACATTCAGGCTGAAAGATACGGACGGACCTGGCACCCATATATTCATTATTGGGGTAGGAGATTACCCGCATCTCAAGGATGGTTCCGGCGCAGCCGTTGCCAGTCATCGAGGAATGGGACAGCTCACCTCCCCACCCGCATCTGTTCTGGAGATGCTGCGATGGGTTGACAGGACTCTCGACAACCCCGAAGCCCCTCTAAAGTCTATTGAGGTGCTGATCTCACAAGTTGGTCGAGCTCAATTTACCGACAGTGATGGCCTAAGCCAGAAGATCGACTCCGCCACTTGGGATAACTACGAAGCTTCTGTATTGGCGTGGAAACAACGAGCCAACTCAGATCCTAAAAACGTAGCGATATTTTATTTCTGTGGACACGGACTGGGTGACGGAATCAATACGCATCTCCTCTTGGCAGATGCAGGAAGATCGGCAAAGCTGCTCAGGCACTCCGCCCACGTAGGTGAGCTGCGACTTGCTATGTGGGACTGTGCAGCTCAAAAGCAAATGTACCTTATTGATGCTTGCCGTACCGTTGACCTAGCGAGTGTCTTGAACCCTTACGAGTCGAGCCAATCCGGGCTGCCAGAGGCTAATCCAATTCTGGTGTTCAAAGGAGAAAACCCTGTTCTCTTTTCTGCCCGGATGGGTGAGCAAGCATTTGGTGCGCCCGGGCAGGTCAGCATCTTTACCCAGGCGTTGCTTGATGGGTTGAGTCGATGTGCCGTGTTCCAGCCACATGGCAAGCATTGGGCAGTTTCTCCACATCAGCTTCAAAAAGCGATTGCAGCTTTGATGGACGATTTCAGCGGAACACCCCAGTGCCCAGCCGATGGCCTATCGGGGGTAGGATTCCAGCTCCACGTTCTTAGCGAACCGCCGGAAGTAGTCGTACACGTTTGCCTGAACAATCAGGCTGCAAACGAATCCGCAACGATTAGCTACATATCGTCAGGCAACCGAGTCATACGAGCGGATCTAGCTCACCCCTGGAGAACATTTATTCCGCATGGACCATGTTCCGTCGAAGCGACCTTCGATCCTCCTGTCCACACCGTTGCTCCTGTTCAAATCTATATGATCCCACCGTTCCAGAACATCACACTGGAGGTGCTATGAGCCCGACTATCGTCATTGAGTCCGGCGCAGATGAACAGTCCGAGCTGCCGCGGGAAGTACTCTGTTCCGTCTGGCCTGTGTCACGGGAAGGTGATCAACTGGCTATCGGCGAGCCGATATTCTCCAATCACATGGTGTTGGTCGGGACTTCGTTTAGTGAGAGATCAAGCTCCATCTTAGAGCTTCCCGAGGCGGGGGCTTATTTGGTGGACTTGGGGTATCCGAACGGTCACTCGCTACGTACTACGATCTCGGTAGACGAAGACCAGGACTACCGGCTGGTCGTACAGACTCCAAAGCAAATATCTGTAGTGCCGGAAAAGGTAAAAAGCGCTTACAGCTGGGTGCCCAGAGTAATCAGCGCAGCACCCAGACGTCTGTCAGCACGGAAGATGGATCTTGAAGTAAGCGTGTTCACACAACACGACCAGGTTTCGCTTTATGGTCTTTATGAACTCGCTCATAGCCTCGCGCGCTTGACCAATCCGAGCGATAAAGTTTTTGAGTGTGCTGTCAGTACTGAGCTCAGCCATGAGGTAACACTGCGTACTCAAACAGCACCATACGCAATCGAACATACCGTCGAGCGCAAATGGCTAGTGGTGCACACCAAAGAAAAACCTCAAACCTTGGTTGCCTATCCTAGTGGCTGGTTTTGTGAAAATCGTGCCCCGTTTAAACTTATGATTGGGCGTAAAAGCAGAGAAGATAAATGGTCAGCCTCGCTAAAGCTCACTGATCCTGTATATGGTTCATTGGTTGAATATTTAACACGGCGGGATTTGTCTTCCACTCTTTCAATATCAGAAAGTGAGCGCGGGAAAGCTGCTACAGCGTTATACAAAAAAGCAGGAAACCCGTTCTCGGCTGCGGCCGCTGCCTATTTGTTCGCGCTAGGAGGAACGGCAGAATCGAAGCATCACTCCTGGATGGAAACGCTCAGCTCGAGATATTCCTGGCTTCCGGATGGTGCTATTGCGTTGGGTTGGAAGACTCTTCGGGAAGAGCGGCATGACTCTAGGTCGTGGGAAAAGGCAAAAGACTTATTTGCCCTAGCCTGGTCCCGCGGACTGCCCTATTACACGGTTGGACTCCATATCCTCGTGGACGCACTCACCTTACTCAGTAGGCTCGACCCAGAAGATCTGAAGGTACGAGACATGCTAGCTGCGGCCAAGGCTGCGGATGTCGTATGCGTCAGAACAGAGCCTTTCACTACACTGCAGATTTCCAGGTATCTCGGATTACCAATGAGGACCTAATGTTCAAATTGACTGCTTTGCCTGCCAGCTACGGCGACTGTTTGTGGATTGAATACGGGGCGGAAGACAACCCTAACGTCATCCTCGTTGATGCCGGTCCGTCCGCGCCAAAAGCCCTCATATCTCGCTTAGAGCAACTAGCAGCCCGGGGTGGGCATCTTGAGCTGGTCGTTGTTACTCATGTCGATCGCGATCACATCGGCGGAATGCTGAAGTTGTTGGAGAAAGACTTCTATGGCGCGGCAGTTCGAGACTTTTGGTTCAATGGTTTTCGTCATCTCAGCAAGCTGGAAGCATTTGGAGAAAAGCAAGGCGAGCGCTTAACCGGGCTATTGCTTGAGAAAAAGGTAGCCTGGAATGCAGTGATAAAGAATGCTGGACTCATGGTTACTCCCGAGTTTTGTCCTAGTTTCGATCTGCCTGGCGGCGCAACGATCACTCTGCTATCTCCAGACGCGGAGCAGCTAGAACGCTTGAGAATCAACTGGGTTAAGGTCTGTGGCGAAGCCGACTTATACGCCGACGTTCCTGCCGAAACTGAGTATTTTGGTAAGGATGGTTTGGATGCGTTCGGTGCAACCGCGCCTTTGAACATTCCGGCGTTGGCTGGCCAGCCTTTCACGGAGGACTCAGGTGAGGCCAACGGGAGCAGTATTGCCTTCGTGATCGAGTACGAGGGGAAGCGAGTATTGCTTGGTGCTGACGCGTATCCATCACGCATCCTCAAGTCGTTAGCGAAGATAGATGAAAAGCTTCCCTTCCGATTTGATCTCGTAAAAGTGCCTCATCATGGTAGCGAGAACAATGTCTCCAAGGAGTTTGTGGAGGCGCTTGATTGCAAGAAGTATTTGTTCAGTTCAAATGGCGCCAACTATCAGCATCCTACTCAGTCAGCAGTCGCTCGCGTTATTCAGCACGCTCCGCAGTCTGAATTGCTGTTTAACTACAAGTCCCCCTACTCAGAAATCTGGGATGACAGACTGCTGAAAACGATGCACGAATACACAACCAGCTATGGCGCTGACGATGGGATTTCAATAAGTTTTTGATTGGCCCGCTAAAGCCAGAATATCGAAAACCCCACGTCAGCCTTTCTCTCAACGAAGGCACACTCAGTAGTAGAGTCGTCATAAATAAGTGGCACTTATTGCTACGAGTCGCCGGCCAATCCGATAGCCTTAGCATCAAAGTTGCTAGGGCTGGAAAGTTGGAGTAGGGATATCCACGAAACTTTCCAGCCACAACGCTCAAGGTTTGAAGCGATAATGTTGGTTGGCTTTGCATTATTCAATGCGAACTAATTGATAAATTCCGGGCCACAGTTGCCGGAATGTTTTTTTACATAACGCTTTTACACGCATCTCTTTTCTGTCCATCACCACAATAATTTTCCGGCCGGCCACCATATCACCGATTACAGCTTCACTCGGAAACACCCATACCCAGTCAGCCATCGTTGCACCTCGTTAAGCCAGGTTAAAAGCGTAACCAACAGACAAGCATTATTTTCGATCAGCAAGAAAATCGAATACTCGCGACACTATGCATTGGATTTACGTGTAGCGAAGGCGATCATGGTAAGGCTTGACACTTAATGCTGCTACTGAGGGCTTGTCAGCTGTCGCGCTAAACCGGGTAGCAAACTCAGAAGAGCTAATGCCCGCGGCTCCCCAGAGAACCGATGGTGCGCCGAGCAGTAATCCACTACCGCCAATTGCGCGATCAAATCCAGCCTCGCTGAGAAGGCGATTCAGTGTTCGTTTATAGAGCCAGTGATGAAAAATCGCCTCGCTTAATCACCATGCCGCTGTATGTGTCGGCTGGCTGAATCTCAATATATTTTTGGCCATCCTCGAGTGTGGGAATGGCACCGTGCAGAAATAGCACGATGTCTTGGCCATCCTTCAGATACGCGTAATGGGCGTCGTTGGCCCTGACTCTAATCTTGATCGGGAGGCACCTCTCACCGACCCTGAACTTGCTCCTTGTGGTGACATAGAAGGAGTGGTTGTAATCGCTAACCGAGGCCTGACCGTAGACAATTTTATGATCCGCATTTAATGCTTCGTCCTTGTCTACATGACTGAAAGGGCTGAAAGCATCGAAGTAGGTATGTGGTTGAAAGGCGATGTACAGAGGGTGCGAATGTCGATCCTTCGCATGCATTGAGCACCATGCATCAACTACTTCTTGGAAGGTGCCAGGGTGAAGCGGTGGCGTTAGGCGGCTCTGCAGGGCAAGTGCATGCATTTGTGCTGCAGAGGGTTTAGTTCCTTTACGCGCCTTTGCGACGGGGCCTAAATGGGTTGGTATGGCTTGCGGGGGGGCGGAGGTTTTACGCGAGACAGGGACGGTTGGAACTGGGGAGTCAGTGGTCTTCTTCTTTTCATTCACACACCCTGGAGCGTGAGACTCCGGAGCTCTGAAAAAAGCGTTTTTGATCTTTGCCGGTATCACCTCAGCCAAACAGTTAGCTTCCGGGCAGAAGTAGAAAAGCTCTTTAGCCTTATATGCAAAATCTACCGACACTTTGGCGCCGATTTCCCAACAAATCGCCGCAGTCATCAACTCCTGATCCATCTAATGCCTCAAGCTAGTAGCTAATCACCAGGCCTTTTTACTCCGCCTTGCTTGGTATGAGTAGCATACTGGATGCTTTTGAGGATAATTCGCTCCATTCAAGGTCTACGCCAACAGTCAACGACGTGACTTGATACGTTTACGGCGAAGTTTCGGGCGAGCAGCCCGTAGAGCCCCCTCCAAGCGAATAACATTGCGAACTACGGTTGGTCACAGCTGTAGGGGCCGGAAGATTTGATGCGGCCTGCTGGTCCAACCTGATACACGCAACCGGAAAGGTCTGAACACCCTGCTGCTAGGTCTGGCATGTCTAGGGGGCGGGAGCCGTCCGCCAGAGTATGGATAGTGTCGAGAAACTAGGGGCGATTCAAAGCTTTGCGCGGACGTTTAGCCTTTATAATCAGTATCGGAGCTGAATATTTGAGACCAGATGGTGGTGCTAGCGAGGAGTTCTTCACCTTTTCCCACTAGAAGCACATCACTAGCGCTCGGGTAATGCCGCAGCAGGTGCTTTGCACTAGACCTGACATCCTTCGGGAGCTCAGCATTACGTGATAGCTCAACTAAAAAATCTCTGGTTTGGATGACGGCCCTGGTGCGCTCATGTGGCATGGTCATGCTAGATCCTCAAATTAGATTGATCAGCTCATTGATGATCGTCTCACTGCCCCCGCCGCAACCATTGATGCAAGGGGCTTACAAGCCTACATCAAACGCTCATATCCCGGCTTCCAGGCGACTGGCAGATCAAAAAACGTAGACAACGCATTAGCCTAATTCTGCATGAAAACCGCCTTGATCTCGCAAATGATGAGGCGTTCACCATCAGCAAAACTTTCGATTTCTTTGTGCTGAACGAAAATATCCTGGTGGTGAACCGGGCCAATTTTGAGTCCCTACTGTGTTGGCGCTGATGGAAAATTGACCCACCCTGCCGATTGAAATTTGACCCAGGGCGGATTGCTGATTTTGTT
>JAIERD010000457.1 GCA_019747155.1 Pseudomonadaceae bacterium | reverse complement strand
CGCACCTGGGGCTTACCCCACAAGCGGTGAATATTCTCGGCGGTTACAAGGTGCAAGGCCGTCACGAGGCGCAAGCCCGGCAGATGCGTGCCGACGCTATCGCCCTTGAGCAAGCCGGCGCCTGCATGCTGTTGCTCGAATGCGTGCCCAGCAGCTTGGCGGAGGAAATCACCCAAGCGGTAAAAATTCCGGTAATCGGTATTGGCGCAGGCAGCGCCACCGACGGCCAGGTATTGGTGCTGCACGACATGCTCGGCTTAGCCCTGAGCGGTCGCAGCCCCAAGTTTGTGAAGAACTTTATGGCCGGCCAAGACTCCATCACCGCCGCCTTGAGCGCCTATGTGCAAGCCGTTAAAGCGCAGACTTTCCCCGCCGCCGAGCATGGCTTCTCGGCATGAATAGCGATTTGTTGCCTGACCACGGAATGCGTCCATGAACATAGTTAGAACGGTGCGCGAATTGCGCGCCGCAGTGGCCCACGCCCGCAGTGAAGGCAAGCGCATTGGCTTTGTGCCGACCATGGGCAACCTGCATGAAGGTCATGCCGCGCTGGTAGAGAAGGCCAGCCAGCGGGTTGATTTCGTGGTCGCCAGCATCTTCGTTAATCCGCTGCAATTCGGCCCCAAAGAAGACCTGGCCAGCTACCCGCGCACACTCGAAGCCGATAAGGAGCGCCTGCTGCAAGCCGGCTGCAACCTATTGTTTGCCCCCACTGTTGAAGAGATGTATCCGCATGGCATGGGCGGGCAAACCCGCGTCAGCGTGCCGGGCGTCTCCGACGGCCTGTGCGGCGCCAGTCGCCCTGGGCATTTTGAGGGTGTGGCGACGGTGGTCTGCAAGCTGTTCAATATGGTTCAGCCGGACCTGGCCATCTTCGGTCAAAAAGATTTTCAGCAACTGGCGGTGATTCGCAATCTGGTCAGCGATTTGAATATGCCGATCCAGATTATTGGCGAGCCTACCGTCCGTGCCGCTGATGGCCTGGCACTGTCCTCGCGTAACGGTTACCTCGATGAGCAGCAGCGCAGCATAGCGCCGACGATCTATCGCACCCTGAGCGAGCTGGCGGCAGCCATTCAGGCCGGCGACAACGACTTCCAAGCGCTGCTCAAGCAGGGTTTAGCCACCTTGCAAGAAGCCGGCTTTCGCCCCGACTACCTGGAAATCCGCGAGGCGCACAGCCTCAAACCGGCGACCTCGAACGATCAACATTTGGTGATTTTGGCGGCGGCCTTTATCGGCACTACCCGGCTGATCGATAACCTGGCGTTTGAGCGTCCAGCAACGGCCTGAGTCCCTGCGCCCAGATGCTTGCTCCACCGACAGCGTTCGGGCAAACTCGCCCGCCGCTGGTGGTGCCAAGCACCCAGTTAGAGCTCACCTTGAGCGAAGATCAGCCACTTTAAACGCAGTACCGCGCGCGTAGCCCGCAGTCGACATTCAACAGGTTCTGAGGAGTTCACCATGCACGCCATCATGCTCAAGGCCAAACTGCACCGCGCCGAAGTCACCCACGCGGTACTCGATTACGAAGGCTCCTGCGCCATCGACGGCGACTGGCTGGATCTGTCGGGCATCCGCGAATATGAACAAATTCAGATCTACAACGTCGACAACGGCGAACGTTTCACCACCTATGCGATTCGTGGCGAAGCCGGCTCGCGGATGATCTCGGTCAATGGCGCAGCCGCCCATAAAGCTAAAGTTGGCGACCGGGTAATCATCTGCGCCTATGCCCACTACAGCGAGGCCGACCTGGTTAGTTTCCAGCCGCGCATGCTCTATATGGCGCCAGGCAATGAGCTCAGCCACACCACCAACGCAATCCCGGTACAAGTGGCTTAGGTCGCTAAGATTTCGCGCTATGTTCAACCCCTAAGCCGTTAGAATCAAAGCCCGGAACTCTCCGGGCTTTTTGACATTCAAAGACCGCACATCATTATTCAAGGAAGTCGGCAACCATGGCGTATTACCAAAACCCACTTGACGCCACCCTTCTGCCCGCTTGGCAGGCGCTCAGCCAGCACCGCGAAGCGATGCAGGATTTCAGCCTGCGCCAGGCGTTTGCCGAAAACCCGCAGCGTTTCAGTGATTTCTCGATGAGCAGCAGCAGCCTGTTTCTCGATTACTCGAAAAACCTGATCACCAGTGAGACCCGCAGCCTGTTGGTTGATCTGGCCCGTGAGTGCGGCCTGGAGCAAGCCATCCGCGCGCTGTTTGACGGCGAACTGGTCAACAGCTCGGAAGGCCGCCCGGCGCTGCACACCGCCTTGCGTCGGCCGGTTGGTGATCGCTTGGAGGTAAACGGCGTTAACGTGATGCCCGAAGTGCACCGCGTACTCAATCAGATGACCGAGCTGGTCAGCCGCATTCACAACGGCCTGTGGCGCGGCTACAGCGAAAAGCCAATCACCGACATCGTCAACATCGGCATCGGCGGCTCCTTCCTCGGCCCGCAACTGGTCTCCGAGGCGTTGCTGCCCTTCGCGCAAAAAGGCGTCAGCTGCCACTACCTGGCCAATATCGACGGCAGCGAGTTCTTTGAGCTGGCCGGCAAGCTGCGGGCCGAAACCACCCTGTTTATCGTTTCATCAAAAACCTTCGGCACCCTCGAAACCCTGAAAAACGCCCAGGCTTCGCGCGCCTGGTACCTGGCCCAGGGCGGCTCGGAAGAGGCGCTGCACCGGCACTTTATTGCCGTATCGAGCAACCGCGAAGCGGCGCTGGCCTTTGGCATTCGCGCCGAGAACATCTTCCCGATGTGGGACTGGGTCGGCGGGCGTTACTCGCTGTGGTCGGCGATCGGTTTGCCGATTGCCCTGGCGATTGGCATGTCCAACTTCAAAGAGCTGCTGGCCGGCGCCTACAGCATGGATCAGCATTTCCAGAGCGCCCCACTGGAGCGCAACATGCCGGTGCTGCTGGCCATGCTCGGCGTCTGGTATGGCAACTTCTGGGGCGCGCAAAGCCACGCGATCCTGCCTTACGACCACTACCTGCGTAACATCACCAAGCATTTGCAACAGCTGGACATGGAGTCCAATGGCAAAAGCGTGCGGCATGACGGCACGCCGGTAAGCACCGATACCGGCCCGGTAATCTGGGGCGGCGTCGGCTGTAACGGCCAGCATGCCTACCACCAGTTACTGCATCAGGGCACCCAGCTGATTCCGGCCGACTTTATCGTGCCGGTGGTCAGCTACAACCCGGTCGCCGACCATCACCAGTGGCTGTACGCCAACTGCCTGTCGCAGAGCCACGCCCTGATGCTGGGTAAAACCCACGCCGAGGCCGAGGCCGAGCTGCGTTCCAAGGGCTTACCGGAAGGTGAAGTGCAACGCCTGGCGCCGCACAAAGTGATCCCCGGCAACCGGCCGAGCAACACCCTGGTGCTCGAACGCATCAGCCCACGCCGCCTCGGCGCCTTGGTGGCGCTGTACGAGCACAAGGTGTTCGTGCAGAGCGTCATCTGGGGCATCAACGCCTTCGACCAGTGGGGCGTGGAGCTGGGCAAGGAGATGGGCAAGAACGTCTACCAGCGCATGACCAGCTGGGAGCCGGAACCTGCCGAAGACAGCTCAACCCAAGGGCTGATCGACTATTTCCGCGGCCGTCATCGCGGCTAATCCTCAGCTAAATCCCAAGCCGGCCTGAAGCCTTCTTCACGCCGGCTTTTTATTGCCTGTATACCCGCTAACTATTGGCCACAAATGTAGGGTGGGCTTTAGCCCACCAAGGTTGCGGCGCTCAGGGGCGGTGGGCTGAAGCCCACCCTACAAAATCGCCCTCCAACACATAACGGGGACAGAGACTTTTTACTGCATGGCCAGCACTTGAACCCCGCAACGGCCTGGGTCACTCTTATAAATCGGTAGCGCGCCCCTTCACCGCCCGCGCGCAAACAATAATAAGGACCCGAGCATGTTCGAGATCACTGCCCACCCCGTTGCCGAGCATGTGCGCCAGCGCGCCCTGCTGAATAACGACGACTACCTGCGCCTGTATCAGCAATCCATCGAGCAACCAGAGACCTTCTGGGCCGAGCAGGCCAAGGCCTTTCTGGACTGGAGCAAGCCCTGGGATCAAGTACTGGTCAGTGATATGCACAGCGGCCTGGCGCAGTGGTTCAAGGGCGGCGAACTGAACGTCAGCGTCAACTGCATCGACCGCCATCTGGCCGAGCGTGGCGAGCAAATCGCGATTATCTGGGAAGGCGACAACCCCAGCGAATCGGCCAACATCACCTACAACAAACTGCACAGCCATGTCTGCCGGCTGGCCAATGTGCTCAAACAGCGCGGTGTGAAGAAAGGCGACCGGGTCTGCATCTACATGCCGATGATCCCCGAGGCCGCCTACGCCATGCTCGCCTGTTCGCGCATCGGCGCGGTGCACTCGGTGGTGTTCGGCGGCTTCTCCCCGGACGCCTTGCGCGACCGGATTCTGGATGCCGACTGCCGCACGGTGATTACCGCCGATGAAGGCGTGCGTGCCGGCAAATATGTGCCATTGAAGAACAACGTCGATAAGGCCCTGCTGAGCTGCCCGGCAGTTTCCACAGTGGTGGTGGTCGAACGCAGCCAGGGTGAAATCGATTGGATCGAAGGCCGTGACCTTTGGTATCACCAGGCCCTGAAAGACGCCAGCGACGACTGCCCGGCCGAACCGATGGACGCCGAGGACCCGCTGTTTATCCTCTACACCTCAGGCTCCACCGGCAAACCCAAGGGCGTGCTGCACAGCACCGGCGGCTATCTGCTGCAGGCGGCGATGACCCACAAATACGTGTTCGACTACCACGCCGGCGACATCTACTGGTGCACCGCCGATGTCGGCTGGGTCACTGGCCACAGTTATATCGTCTACGGCCCGCTGGCCAACGGCGCCACCACGCTGATTTTCGAGGGCGTGCCGAACTACCCGGACAGCTCGCGCTTCTGGCAGGTGATCGACAAGCACCAGGTGAATATTTTCTACACCGCTCCCACCGCCCTGCGCGCCTTGATGCGTGAGGGCGACGGCCCGGTGCAAAAGACCTCGCGTGCCAGCCTGCGTTTGCTCGGCAGCGTCGGTGAGCCGATCAACCCGGAAGCCTGGGAATGGTATTACCACGTGGTCGGCGAGATGCGCTGCCCGATAGTCGATACCTGGTGGCAGACCGAGACCGGCGGCATCATGATCACCCCACTGCCCGGCGCCACCTTGCTCAAGCCAGGTTCGGCGACCCGGCCGTTCTTCGGCGTGCAACCGGCCCTGCTGGACGAAAAAGGCCTGGAGATCGAGGGCGCAGGCGCAGGCGTGCTGGCGATCAAAGCCAGCTGGCCGGGCCAGATTCGCAGCATCTATGGCGATCACCAGCGGATGATCGACACCTACTTCAAACCCTTCCCCGGCTACTACTTCACCGGTGACGGCGCGCGCCGCGACGAGGACGGTTACTACTGGATCACCGGCCGGGTGGATGACGTGATCAATGTCTCCGGGCACCGCATCGGCACCGCCGAAGTGGAAAGCGCCCTGGTGCTGCACGACGCCGTCGCCGAAGCCGCAGTAGTCGGCTATCCCCACGACATCAAGGGCCAGGGCATCTACGCCTTCGTCACCCTGATGAAGGGCATCGAGCCAGATCAAGCTTTGCAGCAAGAGTTAGTCGCCCTAGTCGCCAAGGAAATCGGCAGTTTCGCCAAGCCGGAGCTGATGCAATGGGCGCCGGGCCTGCCGAAAACCCGCTCGGGCAAGATCATGCGCCGCATCCTGCGCAAGATCGCCTGCAACGAGCTGGACACCCTGGGCGACACCTCGACCCTGGCCGACCCGAGTGTGGTCGACGGGCTGATCGACAAACGCCTGAACCGCTGAGATTGAAGCCTATGGAAGCCCTGCGCCAGCGTATTGAAGCCCGAGTTCTGAGCCTCAGTGGTCTGGCTCTGGGGCAGATCGACTACGAAAACCCCAAGGGCGACCCGGGGCTGTTCGGCCCCGATTCCATGCCCTGGGAGGTGCATCGCGACTTCACCAGCATGCTGGTCGGTGGCATCGCCTCCCTGCTGCTGCAAATGCTCCATCCCCTGGCCCTGTCCGGCGTCTGGGATCACTCCAACTTCCGCCAGGACATGCTCGGCCGGCTGCGCCGCACCGGGCAGTTTGTCGCGGGCACCAGCTTCGCCCCCACCGCATCGGTCGACTGGCTGATCGAAAAAGTGCGCACTATTCACCTGCAAGTCACCGGCACCGCGCCGGACGGGCGCACCTATGCAGCCAGCGACCCGGACTTGCTGACCTGGGTGCATGTGGCGGAAGTCTCCTGCTTTCTCGCCGGCTACCTGCGCTATCTCAACCCACAGCTACCGGCGGCCGAACAGGATCGCTACTACGCCGAGATCGCCCTAGTCGCCGAGCGCCTGGGCGCGCGTAATGTGCCGAAATCCCGCCAGGCAGTGGCCGACTACCTCGCGGCCATCCGCCCGCAATTGGTCTGTGATGAACGCACCCGGGAGATCTGCCAGGTGCTGTTCAATGCGCCAGCACCGAGTCGCAGTTCAGTGCCCGTTTCACGCCTGCTCATGCGCGCCGGCATCGACCTGCTACCCGACTGGACCCAGCAGCAACTGGGCCTGCAATTGCCTGCGTGGCAACGGCCGCTGATCCGCGCCGGCGTCCACTGCCTGGCGCCGATATTGCGCTGGGCGGTGCGCAGCGGCGCTATCCATCGCTCGCGCAAACGCATGGGTTTTCCGCCCCGTTAGGCGCAGCTGAGTTAAGCGAGATCGCCGCGCGGAGCCCAGCCTAGCCAGGCGCAATTGGCCGGCGAGCGCTCGGTGTGCGACCATTACGGCCATTAGGGTCAGTCACTGACCGCACTCAGCCGCTGTGAGGAATTGCACCATGCAAGAAGTCGTTATCGTCGCCGCCACCCGCACCGCCGTCGGCAGCTTTCAAGGTTCGCTGGCGAATGTCTCGGCCGTCGACCTGGGCGCAGCGGTGATCCGCCAGCTGTTGACGCAAACTGGCCTGGACCCGGCGCTGGTCGATGA
>JAIERD010000443.1 GCA_019747155.1 Pseudomonadaceae bacterium | reverse complement strand
CCGAACGGTCAACCTTGGATGGATCCTTGCCGGAGAACGCGCCGCCGCCGTGACGGGCCATGCCGCCGTAGGAGTCAACGATGATTTTACGGCCGGTCAGGCCGCAGTCGCCCACTGGGCCACCGATTACAAAGTTGCCGGTTGGGTTGATGTGGAACTGGGTGTCTTTGTGCAGCAGCTCAGCCGGCAGGCTGTGCTTGATGATCAGCTCCATCACGCCTTCGCGCAGGTCGGCCAGGCTGACTTCCGGGTTGTGCTGGGTCGACAGCACCACGGCGTCGATGCCGATCACTTTGCCGTTGTCATAGCGGCAGGTGACCTGGGATTTCGCATCTGGGCGCAGCCACGGCAGCAGGCCAGATTTGCGGGCTTCGGCCTGGCGCTGAACAAGCTGGTGGGAAAAGGTGATCGGGGCGGGCATCAACACGTCGGTTTCGTTGCTGGCGTAACCGAACATCAGGCCCTGATCGCCGGCGCCCTGGTCTTCTGGCTTGGCGCGGTCGACACCTTGGTTGATGTCGGGGGACTGCTTGCCGATGATGTTCATCACGCCGCAGGTGGCACCGTCGAAGCCGACGTCGGAACTGGTGTAGCCGATGTTGCAGATCACATCGCGAACGATCTGTTCCAGGTCAACCCAGGCGCTGGTGGTGACTTCGCCGGCGATGATAGCAACGCCAGTCTTGACCAGGGTTTCGCAGGCCACGCGGGCGAATTTGTCTTCGGCGATGATGGCGTCGAGCACCGCATCGGAGATCTGGTCGGCGATTTTGTCCGGATGTCCTTCAGACACGGACTCGGAGGTGAAGAGGGAGTATTCGCTCATCGGGGCAGTTCCTGTTCTATCTGTAGGTGAGGGCGGCCAGCGGGCGCCGCCGTTGGCTTGCGAAAATGGCGGACCTGAATCTGGAAGCCATTGCGTAAACCTAAGTACACACTTTCTTCGGGCATCAGCCCCGCGGCACTGGCCCAGCGGGCCAGGTCGTCTTGCTCAAAGCCCAGCCAAAGATCGCCGCAGGCATCGCGGGCCCAGCTCTGGTTGTGGCTGCATAACTCGGTGATCAGCAAACTACCGTCGGGCTTTACCCGCTGTGCAAGCTGTTTGATTGCTTCGGCCGGCGCGGCAAGGTGATGCAGCACCATGTTCAGTACCACGCAGTCGGCGCTGGCGGCGGATTGACCCAAGGCGTCGAGCAACTCTAGCTGAACATTGGCCAGGCCTTCGCGCTCGCAACGTTGCCGGGCCAGTTCAAGCATCGCCGGGCTGTTGTCCAGCGCTGTCACCTGGGCAAACCGGCGGGCCAGTTCGGGCAGGAAACCGCCGTCGCCTGGGCCAACTTCCAGAGCCGTGGCGCTGCTGGCAAAGTTCAGCGAGTCGAGCAGCGCCAGCAGGCTGTCGCGGTACTGCGGCAGGCTGGCGATCAGGTCTTGTTGGGCCTGAAAGCTGTCGGCGATCCGCGCAAAAAAATCGTGGCTGGCGGTGGCGCGCTGGTTGTGGACGACGGCGATACGCTGCTGCACCTCGGCCGGCAGCTCCAGGGCGTCGACTTCATCGAGTAGGGCGGCGTGCAATTTGCCGCAAAACAACTCGGTCTGGGCCAGGGCGCGGCGATAGAAAATCGCATTGCCTTCACGGCGAGTGGCCACCAGGCGCGCCTGGGCCAGCACCTTTAAGTGGTGACTGATGCCCGATTGGCCGGTGGCAAAAATCTGCGCCAGCTCCAGTACCCCAAACGAATCGTTGGCCAGCGCCCGCAGCACGTTCAGGCGCAGCGGATCGCCACCGGCCTTGCACAGGCTGGCGAGCTCATCGCTGGCTTCGAAACGAAGTTGGGGCACGCGTAGATTCATGGATCGCAGTTTAGGCCGCGTATTTTATCGCCGCAAGACCAATATCAAGAAGTTTTGATATTGGTCTTGCGGCTTAAGCTGGCCGTTGGCCGCCGCCATTTGCGCGCAAAGTGGCGGGCTGAACGGTCTTTACCGCGACAAAAACGGCCGCGGTGACCATCTGTGATTGCCCCGCTGGGCTTGCTGGGCGAAAATGCCCGCCTTTTTATCCTTTAAGGTCGCTGAGACTCAGTGTCTCAGCGCCATCCTCGTCAGGAGATCCGCAATGCCCAGCCGTCGCGAGCGAGCCAATGCCATCCGCGCACTCAGCATGGATGCTGTGCAGAAAGCCAATAGCGGCCACCCCGGTGCCCCGATGGGCATGGCGGACATCGCCGAAGTGTTGTGGCACGACGTGCTGCAGCACAACCCGGCGAACCCGGACTGGGCCAACCGCGACCGCTTCGTGTTGTCCAACGGCCACGGCTCGATGCTGATCTACTCCTTGCTGCATCTGACCGGTTACGACCTGTCGATCGACGACCTGAAGAACTTCCGCCAGTTGCACAGCAAAACCCCGGGCCACCCGGAGTTTGGCTACACACCTGGAGTTGAGACCACCACCGGCCCGCTCGGCCAAGGGCTGGCCAACGCCGTGGGTTTCGCCCTGGCTGAGAAGGTTTTGGCGGCGCAGTTCAACCGCGACGGCCACAACATCGTCGACCACCACACCTACGTGTTCCTGGGTGATGGCTGCATGATGGAAGGCATTTCCCACGAGGTCAGCTCGCTGGCCGGCACCCTGGGCCTGGGCAAGCTGATCGCTTTTTACGACGATAACGGCATCTCCATCGATGGCGAAGTCGAAGGTTGGTTCACCGACGACACCCCGAAACGCTTCGAAGCTTACGGCTGGCAAGTAATCCGCCACGTCGACGGGCACGATCCAGAAGAGCTGCAAATCGCCATCGACACCGCCCGCAAGAGCGAGCAACCGACGCTGATCTGCTGCAAAACCGTGATTGGGTTTGGCTCACCGAATAAGCAGGGCAAAGAAGACTGCCACGGCGCCCCGCTGGGCGCCGATGAAATCGCCCTGACCCGCGCCGCTCTGGGCTGGAAGTACGGCCCGTTCGAAGTGCCAAGCGAAATCTACGCCGAGTGGGATGCCAAAGAAGCTGGCGCCGCCCGTGAAGCCGAGTGGAACCAGCGCTTTGCCGCCTACGCCGCTGCTCACCCAGAACTGGCCAGCGAATTCACCCGTCGTATGAAAGGCGAGTTGCCGGCCGATTTCGCCGCCAAATCCGCCGCCTATGTGCAGGAAGTCGCGGCCAAGGGCGAAACCATCGCCAGCCGCAAAGCCAGCCAGAACGCGCTGAATGCCCTCGGCCCGTTGTTGCCAGAGTTTCTCGGTGGTTCGGCGGATTTGGCCGGCTCCAACCTGACCCTCTGGAAAGGCTGCCAGGGCGTGTCGGCCACCGACGCCAGCGGCAACTATATGTACTACGGCGTGCGCGAGTTCGGCATGAGCGCGATCATGAACGGCGTCGCCCGTCACGGTGGCTTCATTCCTTACGGCGCGACCTTCCTGATCTTTATGGAATACGCCCGCAACGCGGTGCGCATGTCGGCGCTGATGAAGCAGCGGGTGATTTACGTGTTTACCCACGACTCCATCGGCCTGGGCGAAGACGGCCCAACTCACCAGCCGATCGAGCAGCTGGCCAGCTTGCGTGGCACGCCGAACCTGAACACCTGGCGTCCGGCCGACGCGGTCGAATCGGCGGTGGCCTGGAAGGCGGCAATCGAGCGTAACGATGGCCCGTCGGCGCTGATCTTCAGCCGGCAAAACCTGCCGCACCAAAATCGCGACGCCCAGCAGTTGGCCGATGTGGCCCGTGGCGCCTATGTATTGAAAGACTGTGCTGGCGAGCCTGAGTTGCTGCTGATCGCCACCGGCTCGGAAGTTGGTTTGGCCGTGCAGGCCTATGACGCACTGACCGCCCAAGGCCGCAAAGTGCGCGTGGTGTCGATGCCGAGCACTAGCGTGTTCGATGCTCAGGACGCCGGTTACAAGCAAGAGGTGCTGCCGCTGCAAGTCAGCGCGCGGATCGCCATCGAGGCCTCCCATGCGGACTTTTGGTATAAGTACGTCGGCCTGGAAGGACGGATTATCGGCATGACCAGCTTTGGCGAATCGGCCCCGGCTGCGGCGCTGTTCGAAGAGTTTGGTTTCACCCTGGAAAACGTGCTGGATACTGCCGCCGAGTTGCTGGAGGGCTAAAGCCAGCCGCGAGCCGCAAGCTTTAAGCAGCAAGCAAGAGCAGGAGAAATCCTCGCCTTGACTTGCAGCTTGTAGCTTGTAGCTTGCAGCTTGCAGCTGCATAACTATGTCCAAACGCCCCTATAAAATCGCCCTTAACGGTTACGGCCGCATCGGTCGCTGCGTGCTGCGCGCGTTGCACGAGCGGGGCGCTGGCGCTGGCTTGGAAATCGTCGCGCTGAATGATCTGGCCGATCAGGCCAGCATCGAATACCTGACCCGCTTCGACTCCACCCACGGGCGTTTTCCTGGTGAGGTGCGAGTCGATGGCGATTGCCTGCATATCCAGGGGCAGTGCGTAAAAGTGCTGCGCCAGAGCACCCCCGAGGCGATTGATTGGGCCGGGCTGGGCATCGATCTGCTGCTGGAGTGCTCGGGTGCCTATCACACCCGTGCCGACGCCCAGCGTTTCATCGACGCCGGCGCGCCGCGCTTATTGTTGTCGCAGCCGATGACCAGCGAGGCGGATATCGACGCCACCATCGTCTATGGCGTCAATCAGCAGCAGCTGACGGGCCGCGAGTTACTGGTCTCCAACGCCTCCTGCACCACCAACTGCGGCGTGCCGTTGCTCAAGCTGTTGAATGAGGCGGTGGGCTTGGAGTACGTGTCGATCACCACCATCCACTCGGCGATGAACGATCAGCCGGTGATTGATGCCTACCACCACGAAGACCTGCGGCGCACCCGTTCGGCGTTTCAGTCGGTGATCCCGGTCTCCACCGGTCTGGCGCGCGGCATCGAGCGGCTGTTGCCGGAACTTGTCGGGCGAATCCAGGCCAAAGCTGTGCGCGTGCCGACGGTGAATGTCTCCTGCCTGGACATCTGCCTGCTGACGGCCCGCGATACCACGGCCGCCGAGATTAACCAGATCCTTAGAGCCGCTGCTGAAAGCGGTCCGCTAAAAGGTTTACTGGCCTACACCGAGTTACCCCACGCCAGTTGCGACTTTAACCATGACCCGCATTCGGCGATTGTCGATGGCAGCCAGACCCGCGTTTCCGGCCCTCGGCTGGTGAACTTGCTGGCCTGGTTCGACAACGAATGGGGCTTTGCCAACCGTATGCTGGACGTCGCCGAGCATTGGCTCGACGCCGCCCAAACACCTTCAACCTAAACAGCCCCGAACAGGACTGCAGCCATGACCACGCCGTTTAACACCATCGTAAAGATGACCGACCTCGACCTCGCGGGTAAGCGCGTACTGATCCGCGAAGACCTCAACGTGCCGGTAAAAGACGGCGTGGTCAGCAGTGCCGCACGGATTCTCGCCTCCTTGCCAACCATCAAGTTGGCGCTGGAAAAAGGCGCGGCCGTGATGGTCTGCTCGCACCTGGGGCGCCCGACTGAAGGCGAGTTCTCGGCGGAAAACAGCCTGGCACCGGTGGCCGCCTACCTGTCCAAGGCCCTGGGTCGCGACGTGCCGCTGATCGCCGATTATCTGGCTGGTGTGGCGGTTAAGCCCGGCGAGTTGGTGTTGCTGGAGAACGTGCGCTTCAACAAGGGCGAGAAGAAAAACACCGATGAACTGGCCCAGCAATACGCCGCCCTGTGCGACGTGTTTGTGATGGACGCCTTCGGCACCGCCCACCGCGCCGAGGGTTCGACCCATGGCGTGGCCAAGTTCGCCAAAGTCGCCTGCGCCGGCCCGTTGCTGGCGGCCGAACTGGACGCGCTGGGCAAGGCCCTGGGCAATCCGGCCAAGCCGATGGCCGCCATCGTGGCCGGTTCCAAGGTGTCGACCAAGCTGGATGTACTCAACAGCCTGAGCCTGATTTGCGATCAACTGATCGTCGGCGGCGGCATCGCCAACACCTTCCTGGCCGCAGCCGGTTACCCGGTGGGCAAGTCGTTGTATGAGCCGGATTTGCTCGACGTCGCCCGCGCCATCGCCGCCAAGGTCAGCGTGCCGCTGCCGGTGGATGTGGTGGTGGCCAAGCGCTTTGCTGAAGATGCCGAGGCCACGGTCAAGCTGATCGGCGACGTGGCTGAGGACGACATGATTCTCGACATCGGCCCGCAAACGGCCGCGCAGTTTGCCGAGCTGCTGCAGTCGGCCAAGACCATTTTGTGGAACGGTCCGGTAGGCGTGTTCGAGTTCGACCAGTTCGGCAACGGCACTAAGGTGCTGGCCCAGGCCATTGCCGCCAGCCCGGCGTTCTCGATTGCCGGCGGTGGCGACACACTGGCGGCCATCGATAAATACGACGTGGCGGCGCAGATTTCCTATATTTCCACCGGTGGCGGTGCTTTCCTTGAGTTCGTCGAAGGCAAGGTGCTCCCGGCAGTCGCGGTGCTGGAGCAGCGCGGTAAGGCCTAACGGCTGATGAAAACGCTGGAGCGCGCCCGATCGGGTTAATTGAGCAAAAGGATAAAGCCGATGCACAAGCACTTAGTTCTGCTGGCGCTGGCCGCCAGTGTCGGCGGTTGCGTGATCACGCCTGAGCCAACCGGTGAGTGGACTCGCTGGGTCTGCGACTCGCAAGTCGAAGTCTACTGGCGCCCGGATACGACGCTGGAGAAGGGTATGGAAGTGCGCCTCGGCGCCGGCGACATGCTCTATCACCTGACGCCGGAACCCTCGGGCTCTGGGGCGCTGTACAGCAACAGCGTATTGGCCTTTCACACCAAGGGTGACGAAGGTCTGCTGTACTGGGTGGCCAATAACGACTTGATTGGCCGCGGCTGCAAGGCACCGAGCAAATAATTTAAATCGCGCCAGCTCTATGGCTGGCGTGCAGGGCTAATAGTTTTAACGGAGATTGCAAACATGGCACTTATCAGCATGCGTCAAATGCTCGACCACGCCGCCGAATTTGGCTATGGCGTGCCGGCGTTCAACGTCAATAACCTCGAGCAAATGCGCGCGATCAT
>JAIERD010000340.1 GCA_019747155.1 Pseudomonadaceae bacterium | reverse complement strand
AGATCCACCGCGTGCAGGCTGGCGAGCAAGGTGCAGGCGTGCTGCTGGGCATATTGATTGAGCACGCCGAGGGTGTGGCTGGCGAGCACCGGGTCCATGGCGGACACCGGTTCATCGGCCAATATCAGCTGCGGTTGTTGATACAGCACGCGGGCGATGGCCACCCGTTGCAGTTGTCCGCCAGACAACTGGTCGCAGCGTTGATAGAGCTTGTCGGCCAAATCCAACTGCGCCAGGGCGTCGGCCGCGCCCTCAGGGTCGAGCGGGTAGAGCAGGCTCAGCAGGCTCTTACCGGTCGACCATTGGCCCAGCTTGCCGGCCAGTACGGCGGTGACCACTCGTTGCCGAGCGGGCAGGGCCGAGCCTTGCTGGATCAGACCGATCTGGCTGCGCAGTTGTTGCCGTTGCCGGCCCGGCAGCGCCCAGGGCGCTTGACCGAGCAGCTCGACCTGGCCACTGCTGGGGCGCAAGTGACTGGCCAACAGGTGCAGCAGGCTGGTCTTGCCGGCACCGGACGGGCCGATGATGGCAATGCTTTCCCCGGCCGCGACGCTTAGGTTAAGGCCGCTCAGCGCCACTTTGCCGTCGGCATAGGTCAGGCCTGCATCGATCAGACGCAGGCCATGCTGCCTTGGGCTCACTTCAACAAGCCGGCCGCGCGTGCCGCGTCCTCGATGCCCTGGTAGTTTTCGGCTTTGGTTGGAATGAAGCGGGTGGCGGCCTGCAGGTCCAGAATCGCCTTGTCGGCCGGTTTGGCCGGGTCGAGGGCGAGGAAGGCTGCTTCGATTTTCTTAACCAAAACCGGGTCCAGATTGCCGCGCACCGTCCAGTTGTAATCGTAGAACGGCGGGGTGGTGCCCAGAACCACGACCTTGCTGGTGTCGACCTTGCCGGCGGCGACCAACTTGTCCCACACCGAGGCATTCAACACGCCGCCATCAACCTTGCCAGCCTGGACCCAGGCGACAGTGGCGTCATGGGCGCCGGAATAGGCCACGCGGCTGAAGAACTGTTCCGGGTTGATCCCGTCTTTCTGCATAAAGTAGCGCGGCATCAGGCTGCCGGAGGTGGACGATACCGAGCCAAAGGCGAAGGTCTTGCCCTTGAGGTCTTGCAGCGACTTCACGGCCGGGTTGGCGGTGATGTACTTGCTGGTGAATTTCTCGTCCTGTTCACGCTGCACCAGCGGGATGGCATTGCCAGTTTTCAGCCGGGTTTGCACGAAGGTAAAGCCGCCCAGCCAGGCCATGTCCAGACGATCGGCGGCCAGGGCCTCAACCACGGCGGCGTAATCGCTGACCGGTACGAACTCTACTTTCATGTCCAGTTGCTGCTCGAGGTAAGCGCCCAGCGGGGCGAATTTACGTTGCAGTTCGGTCGGTGCTTCATCGGGGATAGCCGACACGCGCAACACAGTTGCGGCTTGAGTGGCGGTGCATGAAAAGGACAAGGCAAGGCTGGCAGCGAGTGCCGAAAGACGCTTAAGCATGGGTATCTCCGGTTCAATAGCGGAAAAAGGCTGAGCAGTATAAAGGCGCACTGCCGTGAGCGGCAGTTTCATTCGGCCGATGGCCAGTTAAACTGAGCTTTTGACTGATCTGCGGAGCCATGTATGACTGCCTCTTTACCTGCCCTGGCCTTCGCCGGGATTGGCCTGATGGGCCTGCCGATGTGTCGCCGGCTGCTGGCCGCCGGTTATCCCTTGACGGTGTGGAACCGCTCACCGGACAAGTGCGCCGAGTTAGTCGCCGCCGGCGCGCGACAGGTATTCAACCCGGCTGAACTGTGCCAAAGCGCCGACATCGTCTTGCTGTGTCTGGCCGACACCCGAGTAGTGCGCCAGGTGGTGTTTGGTGCGGAAGGCATAGTCAGCGGCGGCAAGCCAGGTCAGTTATTGGTGGATTTCTCCAGCTTGGAGCCGGCGGCTACCCGCGAAATGGCGGCTGAATTAGCGGCGCACACCGGTATGCATTGGCTGGATGCACCGGTGTCGGGCGGTACCGCCGGCGCTACGGCCGGCACGTTGGCGATCATGGCCGGTGGCCGGGCGGAAGACGTGGCGCGGGTGCGGCCGATCCTTGCACATTTGGGTCAGCGCCTGACTCATATGGGTGCGCTGGGGGCAGGCCAAGTGACCAAGGTCTGCAATCAGATGCTGGTGGCCTGCAATGCCCTGGTGATTGCCGAGGTGGTGGCTCTGGCTGAGAAGAGCGGGGTGGATGCGACGCTGCTGGCCGAAGCCTTGAGTGGCGGTTTTGCCGACTCCAAGCCCCTGCAGATACTGGCGCCGCAGATGGCCAACAGCCAATTTGAGCCGATCAAATGGCATGTGCGCACCTTGCTCAAAGACCTGGATACGGCGGTCAAACTGGCCCGCGAGCAGGATTCGGCCACGCCGCTCAGTGGTCTGGCCGCCCAACTGATGCGCCTGCATGGCAGCCAGGGCAATCTGCAGCGCGACCCGGCCACCCTGATTGAGTTGTACCGCGAGCCAAAGCCATGAAAATTGCCGCCAATCTGTCGCTGCTGTTTAGCGAGTTGCCGCTGCTCGGGCGACTTCAAGCAGCGGCGGCGGCCGGTTTCGATGGAGTGGAAATTCAGTTTCCTTACGAGGTTCCGGCCCTGCAGCTAAAAGAGGCGCTGGCGCGCGCCGGTCTGCCACTGCGGCTGATCAATCTGCCGGCTGGCGACCTGATGACGGGCGGGCCAGGCCTCGCGGCGGTACCGGCCCGGCAAGCGGAGTTCGATGCCGCTTTGCAACAGGCGCTGACCTACGCGGCCATGACCCGCCCGGCTTACGTCAATGTGTTGGCCGGCCGTTTGGCCGCAGGCGTTAGTCGCGAGCAGGCGCTGGCTTGCCTGACCGCCAACCTGGGCAAAACCGCCGCAGCCTTTGCAGTGCTGGGGATTGGCGTGCTCTGCGAGGCGATCAATCCGCTGGATATGCCGGGCTTTTTGATTAATACGCCTGCGCAGTTGGATGAACTGCTGCGCGCCGTCGCTCATCCCAATCTGCAGGCGCAGTTCGACCTCTATCATATGGCCCGCCAAGGCCTGGACATTGCTGCCGGCATCGCCCTGCTGGCCGGACGCATCGGCCATGTGCAGTTTGCCGATTGCCCGGGGCGCGGCGAACCGGGCACCGGTACGCTGGAATTTGCCCCGTTGCTGCAGGCGCTGCGCAGCAGTGGTTATGAGGGTTGGTTGGGCGCGGAGTACAAACCAATCCAAGAAACTCTGCAGTCATTGGCCTGGTTACCCCTCTGGCAGGCGCGCTGGCCATAGCGTCCGGCAACTGATAGAGCTAAATCTGCCGCTATTAGCCGTGAGTTATTGGCGGATATTTTGCAGAACCCCCGAATAGCGGAACACTTGGCCAAACAGCGGATGGGTCAGGCGAAAATCCATGGCGAAATAGTTATTGTCCATCCCCGTTTCGATAATGCTGGTATGACCCAGCGCCAGCCACTCAGGGATTGGCAGCCGCACGGGCCCCAACTGCATCACGAAGCGCACGCCTTGGTAGTGCAGTTGTCCATCTTGCACATGAACGGCCATTTGCAACCCGAGCAAGGGATTGACGAACTCGATCAGCTGGTTGCCCCCCGCCAGGATGCAGTAGCTATTGAACTGAATGACCTGGCCATCGGCAAAGGTCATCGCCCGCCGCCAATATTGGCGCTCGTCACTGATATGTTTTTCTACCCGAGTGTCAACTTTTTTGCCGGCGCGATTGATCAGCGCGCCGCACCAGTAGAGCAGATGCAATATGGGCTGCATAAAGCCTGGGTACTCGATGTCCAGATGGCCGACATCCATGTTGGGGGCGAGTTGGTAATGCGCCTGCAGGGCGGGATGCAGCTTGTCCCAGTCGTTACCCAGCAGTTGTTGCATCAAGCTTTTCATCATGCTGCTCCTGGAATGTGTTTAAACACCATCAGTGCGACCACCAGCACCATGGCGGTGAAGGCGGGCAGGCCGAGCCAGAACCAGCAGCGCGCCATGCGCCAGTAAATTTCCGGAAGCGCGGTTTGCTCGGCTGCCGCTGCAGCCGAGATTTGCCGCATGCGAATCTGCAGCCAAACCACCGGTAGCCAGCAGGCGCCGGCGATACAGAACAGTCCGAGGCTGATGGCAATCCAGCCGGTGCTGAGCGAGTAGCCGGCGAGATAGACCATGGCCAGTCCGCTGATGGGCTGGAACAACACGCTTGGGGTAGTAAAAATCCAATCGGCCAGTACTACATGGCGGTTGGTCACCGCGATATGCGCGACGTTACCGCTGCGATCAGCCATCCATTTGTAAAACGCGCTACCCAAGCCGGTGCCGAACAACAGCACCATGCTCAGAATGTGCAGGGTCTTTAGGGTTAGATAGAACATGTCGCGCTCCCTGCCGAGGTTGTCGTTGTGGCATCCAAGAAAAACAGCTGCGGTTCTAGTGCTCGTGGGCTGCGCCCGAGAAACTCGCTGATCGGCTGCACGTCAGCCAAGTAGCCGGTTTGCAGCATGCGCAGGTTGTCGGGCTGCAGCAGCGGGCTGAACCGGCGGCCCAACCAGGTGCCGGCCATCGCCAGCATGAGTGGAATGTGCAGCATGCGCCCGGCTGGCAGGCCCTGTGCGCGGCGCATGCATTGCAGCCACTCGGCAAAGCTCAGCCTTTGGCTGCCGACGATGTCCAGGGTTTGCCGGGGCTGCGGGGAACTAAGGCAGGCGATTACCGTAGCCACGACATCGCTAATATGTACCGGCTGTAATTGTTGCTGGCCTGCGCCAATCAGTGGAATTAGAGGCAAACGGGCCATGCGCATAAACAGCGCGGAGCTTGTCCCACCGTGGCCGTAGACCAATGATGGGCGTAGTACAAACCAGTCGAGATCGAGGCTGCGCAGATAGTCATCCGCCGCCAGCTTGCTCAGGTGATAGGCGGAAAACGCACTGGCATCGGCGCCCAACGCGGAGATTTGCACCACCCTGCGCACGCCGGCTTCGTGGCAGGCGCGGAACAATGTCTGTGGCGCCAAGCTGTGCAGCGGTGTGAAACGCTGGGTTGCAGCTTCGCCAATGATGCCAACGCTGTTGATCACCACATCAATGCCGTCGAGCAGTGGCAGCCAATCGGCGCTGCCTTGCATTTGGCAAAAGTCGAACCCTTGGCTACGCGACACACCACGTACTTGGTGGCCGGCGGAGCTTAACTGGTAGGCAATATTGCGGCCGATAAAACCACTGGCGCCGGTGAGTAGAATGTTCATGCTTGGCTCCCGGCCGCTGTTGGGATGAGCACAAATTGACCCAAACGCTTGCCTACAGAGTGCAGGCCAAGCAGCAGTCCGGCCAAGGAGGCCATCAGCGCCAGCCGCAGGCTGTCCATTGGATTAGTGAAGTTGGCGAACAAATCTACCGTCAGTACCAGCAGCAGAGGTGCGCTGATCAGCATCACCTTGGTGTAGCTAAGCCAAAAGATGGCTGCGGGTTTATCCGGACAAATTCTTTCCAGCACATTGCTCAGCGGGCCTGACAGTACACGTAGCACCACCAGGCTCATGATTACGCAGATGAGTAGTTCAAGCAGCAGCAGGTAGTAAGTGTTCATGAGTAGCTCCTCGGTGTTTGGAGTGCTCAGTGTCGGATTTGCTTGAGAGATGATCTTCCGCTTTGATCGAAACGGAGCACTTTTAAGCTCCGCAATGATCTTTCCAGAGCCGAAAAACCCGTTATTGCTGAGTTGCGTTGGGTTTCAGCTGAAGTTTGCGGTATTGACCAGGGGTCATGCCCTCGATCTCGCGAAAGGCATCGTAGAAGTTCGATTGCGAGCTAAAGCCGACACTCAAACCCACCGACAGCACCGAGGCCGAAGGCTCGGCGCAGAGCATCTGTTTAGCTGCGGCGGTACGTTGTTCGCGCAGATAACGAGAAAACCCCTTGCCCAGTTGAGTGTTGATCAACTCCGAGAGTTGGTGGCTGCTCAGTGCCAGCCGCTCCGCTAAGTTGGGCAAGCTCAACGTTTGGTCGGCATAGATGCGCTCAATGTTCATCAGGATATCCAGCTTGGTCAGCGCGGTTGGGCAGTCAACGTTGCTGAGTGTTGAGTTGGCGTAGGTGGTTTGTGCGCTTTCACTTATTTCGCTGGCCAGTTGCGGTCTTAAGCCCAGCGTTGTCAGTACCAGAAAGAACGCCACGCCGATGGCGATTGTATACAGCACGAAAAATAGCTTTGCCGGCAGTATCTGTTGGAACAGGCCAAGCCCTGAAACCGCGATGGCAATCAGGAAAATCAGGCCCAGCAAGATAATTTCCATGTGGTATTGGTTGCGTTCGCGGCGCAGCAGATAAATTCGCCGGGCCAGCCACAGCAAATAGCCGGCGCCGACTACAAAAGCCAATGGCAACGCACTGTCTGCGGGTAGCCAGGGTGCAACCAAAACCGGCAGCGCGTGCCATAGAGTGGTCAGTTGTCTTGACGTGTCCGTTGCGGGAGTCAGTAAGGGGGCGCTGAACATGAAAAACGCCGGTGCAACCATAAACAGCGCTATCCGATAGGGCGCCGTGGTCACCCAGGGTAAGTCCAGATGCAGCCAGGCGAAATGCGCAAGCTGCAGGCCGCTGAGGGCCATGAGCAGAACCAAACCCATGATCCTGGCGGTCGGCAGGCCTGAGTAGTTGCTGTCGCGAAAGTGCGTGATGGCCAGTACGAGGGCGCTGAACAGAGAAAAACCGATCAGTAAGAGCGCGAGTGAGGTCATGGGTAATCCTTGCTCCGTAAGTTCCGCGCGCAAACTATTGCTGTTGGCTGCATGCCCAGTAGTTGATTAAGCATTGACTGGCTATGGCTTGCAGCGCTTCCGGCGATGCGCGGCGGCAACCTTGCCAGCAAAACGGATAAGCGTCAAAGCACGGGTGGCTGCTCGCTGTCGCAGAGTGCCGGATGGCTTAATCGCGTAACGCTGGCGCCCGCTGCAGGTATAAATGAACTGCGCGGTGAT